>JAISIB010000127.1 GCA_031262265.1 Prevotellaceae bacterium | reverse complement strand
TTTTTAAAAGGTAATCCGAACTCCTTCAACAAAGCATAGCCTTCTTCATCCGTCTGAGCAGATGTTACAAAAGTAATGCTCATACCTAATATCTTGGTAATGCCATCCAAATTGATTTCCGGAAATATAATCTGTTCCTGAATACCAAGCGTATAGTTTCCTCTTCCATCAAACTTGCTTTCAATTCCTTTAAAATCCCGAATACGCGGCAATGCCACACGTACCAATTTCTCGAGGAACTCGTACATGCGTTCTCTACGCAAGGTAACCATCACGCCAATAGGCATTTTCTTTCTCAATTTAAAATTTGAGATATCTTTCTTAGAAATTGTAGCTACAGCTTTTTGTCCGGTAATCGCTGTAATTTCATTAATAGCGACATCGATAATTTTTTTATCTTGTGTCGCCATACCCAACCCCTGGTTAATTACAATCTTCTTGAGAACGGGCACTTGCATCACAGAGGAATATTCAAACTGCGATTTCAACGCAGGAACAATCCTATCTAAGTACTCTTTCTTTAATCCTGCCGTATTACTCATTGTTTAATCTCCTCTCCTGATTTTTTTGCATACCGCACTAAACGTCCCTCCTCATTTCTCCTTCTTCCTATACGAGTGGCTTTACCTGTTTTCGGGTCAAGGGGATTAAGATTGGAAATATGTATTGAGGCTTCTTGCTTAATAATACCTCCTTGAGGATGCTGTGCACTTGGTTTCGTACTCTTCGACACCATATTGATTCCTTCGACAATGGCACGTTGCTTATCAACCAAGACTTTCAGTACGCGACCTGTCTTACCTTTGTCTTCACCGGCATTTACAAATACCGTATCTCCTTTTCTAATATGTAACTTACTCATTTGTCCGACTCTTTTACATTATTAAAGTACTTCGGGAGCCAAAGATACGACTTTCATATTGGTCGCACGCAGTTCTCTAGCCACCGGACCAAAGATACGGCTTCCTCTGATTTCGCCTGCGTTATTCAATAATACACAAGCATTGTCATCAAAACGGATATACGAACCGTCAGCCCTACGAATTTCTTTCTTTGTGCGCACAATCAAAGCTTTTGATACGGCACCTTTCTTCACATCACTTGAAGAGATTACGCTCTTTACTGCCACAACTATTACATCCCCCACAGAAGCGTAACGACGACCTGTACCTCCCAATACACGGATACACAATGCCTCTTTAGCACCGCTATTATCACAAACGGTAAGTCTGGTTTCTACTTGTATCATAATTACTTGGCTCTTTCAATTATTTCTGTCAATCTCCATCTCTTCGTTTTACTCAACGGACGAGTTTCCATGATACGTACAGTATCACCGATATTACATTCATTCTTCTCATCATGAGCATGATACTTCTTCGTCTTACTAACGAACTTACCATACATCGGGTGTTTCTCCTTAAACTTTGTGGCAACAGTAATTGTCTTATCCATCTTGTTGCTGAGAACAACGCCGGTTCTTTCTTTCCGTAAATTTCTTGTTTCCATCAAACCTTCAATTATTTCGTATTTAGTTCTCGTTCACGCTGTTCTGTTTTCATCCGCGCTATAGTACGACGCAAGTCTTTAATTTTAGCAGGATTGCTTACAGGAGAAATAGCATGATTTAACAGCATCTGACGATAGTTAGCCACTTCCGTCCCTATACGTTCCGCCAAGTCGGCAGTTGTCATTTCTTTTATTTCTGTCCTTTTCATAACACGTTATACATTTTGATTTTGCATATCGTAGTCACGCCTCACGATGAATTTCGTCGTTACAGGCAGTTTTTGAGCAGCCAAACGCAGAGCTTCTTTCGCGATCTCATACGAGACTCCTTCTACTTCAATAATAATCCTACCGGGAGTAATTGGTGCAACAAATCCTTCAGGCGAACCTTTACCTTTACCCATACGTACCTCAGCAGGTTTTTTCGTAATGGGCTTATCCGGAAATATCCGAATCCATATTTGTCCTTGACGCTGCATATATCTTGTCACGGCAATACGAGCCGCCTCTATTTGACGACCTGTAATCCACTTGCTTTGCAGGGACTTAATACCAAAAGAACCAAAAGCGAGCTGATTGCCACGCTGAGCGTTACCTTTCATGCGCCCCTTTTGTTGTCTTCTGAATTTTGTCTTTTTCGGTTGTAACATGATCCTAAAAATTCAAATGTTTAGCGACTACTTTTCTTTCTCTTAAAGTTTCTACCACCATTACCGCCACGACCAAGTTCTTTCCCTTGTGTAAAGTTTGGAGCCAATTCTTTCTTCTCATAAACTTCTCCCCTACAGATCCAAACTTTAATTCCAAGCAATCCTACTTTTGTCAATGCTTCGGCATGACAGTAATCTATATCAGCGCGGAATGTATGCAAGGGAGTTCTACCCTCCTTGTACATTTCCGAACGAGCCATCTCGGCACCATTTAATCGACCTGATATTTGAATCTTAATACCTTCTGCACCCATTCGTATGGTATTGGCAATAGCCATCTTTATAGCGCGGCGATATGCTATCTTGCCTTCTAACTGACGAGCAATATTATTAGCAACTATCACAGCATCTAACTCAGGACGCTTTACTTCAAAGATATTTATTTGTATATCTTTATCAGTAATCTTCTTTAATTCCTCTTTCAATTTGTCCACTTCCTGGCCGCCTTTACCTATAATAATACCCGGACGAGCCGTGCATACTGTAATAGTTACCAGTTTTAAGGTACGTTCTATCACAATCCTCGACAGGCTGGCCTTAGCCAAACGTGCATTCAAATATTTACGAATCTTACTATCTTCCAGCAGAGATTCTCCATACTCTTTTCCACCATACCAATTGGAATCCCAACCTCTGATAATTCCTAAACGATTACTTATCGGATTTACTTTCTGTCCCATGTTACTCTTGTTCTTGATTATTAGTTTTAGAATCAACGAACAGCGTTACGTGATTCGAACGCTTACGGATACGATGGCCTCTACCTTGCGGTGCAGGTCTCATACGTTTCAACGTAGAACCCGCGTCCACATAGACTTCTGTGACAAATAGTTCTCCGCCCTCTGCTTTCCGTTCATTTTTCTGTTCCCAATTTGAAACAGCAGAACGCAAGAGTTTTTCCACTCTCGCAGCAGCCTCTTTTGAAGAGAATTTTAAAACACCAAGTGCTCGATTCACTTCCATTCCGCGTATCATATCCACCACGAGACGCATCTTGCGGGGCGAAGTCGGCACGTTTTGCAATTTTGCAAAATACATGGTTTTCAGAGCTTCTTTTCTCTTATCAGCCGATATTTTTTTTCTTGCTCCCATTATTTGTTCTTTTTTATTTTCTCAGACATTTTCCTTACTTTTTCTTGTTACCAGCATGTCCTCTGAAGGTACGCGTCGGAGAAAACTCACCTAACTTGTGACCAACCATATTTTCGGTAACATAAACAGGAATGAACTTGTTTCCGTTATGAACTGCAACCGTATGCCCCACGAAGTCAGGCGAAATCATTGAAGCTCTTGCCCATGTCTTAACAACTGTTTTCTTGCCGGATTCATTCATCGCAAGTATTTTGTTTTCCAGTTTTACATTAATATATGGACCTTTTTTTAATGAACGACTCATATTGTTTATTCAATTAAATCAGATTACTTCTTCCTTCTTTCTATAATATACTTCGATGACGGCTTCTTCGGAGCCCGCGTCTTCAAGCCTTTAGCATATAAACCTGTACGTGAACGAGGATGCCCACCCGAAGCACGGCCTTCACCACCACCCATTGGGTGATCATGCGGGTTCATAACGACACCACGGTTACGAGGACGACGACCAAACCAACGCGTACGTCCGGCTTTACCCGAACTTTCAAGCGCATGATCCGAATTACCTACGCTACCGATCGTTGCCTTACAAGCACTTAATATCTGACGAACCTCACCCGAAGGCAATTTAATAACACAATACTTTCCTTCACGAGAAGTCAACTGTGCAAAATTACCCGCTGAGCGAACAAGAGCAGCTCCTTGTCCCGGACGTAATTCTATATTATGAATCACTGTTCCTACCGGAATATTTTGCAACGGAAGTGCATTACCTACTTCCGGTGCAGCATCCGCTCCAGACATGATTGTCGCTCCCACTTGCAACCCATTAGGAGCTATTATATAACGTTTCTCACCATCTGCATAGAACAATAATGCGATACGAGCCGAACGATTCGGATCATACTCTATAGTTTTTACTACTGCAGGCACACCATCCTTATTTCTCTTGAAATCAACGATACGTATCATCTTACGATGACCACCGCCTATATATCGCATCGTCATTCGGCCTTGATTATTTCGACCACCCGACGATTTCTTGCCATATACAAGAGATTTTTCTGGTACCCGCGCAGTAATCTCTTCATAGGTACCAATAATCTTATGTCTTTGCCCCGGTGTTGTGGGGTTAAATTTACGTACTGCCATTATATTTTAAATATTGCTGTAAAAATCAATTGAATCTCCTTCTTTCAGCGTTACGATTGCTTTCTTATATGCATTCATCCGCCCGCTAATCACGCCACTACGTGTATAACGACTTTTAGATTTACCCATATAACGCATCGTATTCACATCAACTACCGTAACATTATAAAGAGTTTCTACCGCTTGCTTGATTTCCAACTTGCCAGCATTAGGACGCACAATAAAACCAAAACGATTACTCATCTTCTCAGTAATATTGGTCATCTTCTCCGTTACCAACGGCTTAATAATTATACCATTGTCCATCGCTTAGGCCTCCTCTTTTTTATTGAATACAGTATCTATAGCAGACAGAGTACTTTCTGTCAACACTAAAACTCCTGCATTCAGCACCCTGTAAGTATTCAATCCAGAAATCGGCTGAACATCAGCTCTCTGCACGTTACGAGCCGACAAATATACATTTTTATTTGCATCTGCTAATACAACCAATGGTTTTTTGTCCAAAACTTTAAGGTTTTTTGCCAATGCAATGAATTCTTTTGTTTTCGGGGCATCAAAAGTAAAATCCTCTACCACAACAATAGCACCCTCTTTGGCTTTATATGCCAAAGCAGACTTACGAGCCAAAGTCTTTACTTTTTTATTCAATTTAAACCAATAATCACGAGGTTTTGGACCGAACACGCGACCTCCACCTACTAATACAGGCGATTTAATATCACCACGACGAGCACCGCCACCACCTTTCTGGCGAATCAATTTACGAGTCGAACCCGCAATTTCACTTCTCTCTTTTGATTTATGAGTGCCCTGACGATTATTAGCCATGTACTGCTTTACCGCCAAGTAAATAGCATGGTCATTGGGTTCAATGCCGAAGATAGATTCGTTTAACGTAACCCGTCTTCCGGTGTCTTCACCTTTAATGTTATATACGTTAACTTCCATTACTTTTCAATTAAAACGATTGAACCTTTACAACCTGGCACAGACCCTTTCACTAAGAGTAAGTTATGCTCAGCTATTACTTTTAATACGCTTAGGTTTTGAACGGTCACTCTATCGCCGCCCATTTGACCACCCATACGCATTCCTTTAAATACTTTGGCCGGATAAGAACAAGCTCCAATTGAACCGGGTTTACGAGCGCGGTTGTGCTGGCCGTGTGTAGTTTGTCCTACTCCACCGAATCCATGGCGTTTTACAACGCCCTGAAAACCACGCCCCTTCGAAGTACCAATCACATCCACAAAAGTAACATCATTGAAGTACTCCACAGTCAGGGTATCACCCATATTCAATTCGTTCTCAAATTCTTTGAACTCGGCCAAGTGTCTCTTGGGCGTTACTCCTGCTTTCTTAAAATGTCCAAGCATCGGTTTTGTCGTATGCTTTTCTTTCTTGTCTTGAAAGCCTAATTGAACGGCGGCATAACCATCCGTTTCCATAGTTTTAACCTGAGTAACAACACAAGGACCTACTTCGATAACAGTGCATGGTACATTCTTACCATCAGCACTGAAAACGGATGTCATTCCGATTTTCTTTCCAATTAATCCTGGCATTTCACTATGAATTTAATATCAAACTTTTATTTCTACCTCTACGCCGCTCGGCAACTCCAGCTTCATCAAAGCATCCACTGTCTTAGCTGTCGAACTGTAAATATCAATCAATCTTTTGTAAGAACACAATTCAAATTGTTCTCTCGACTTCTTATTTACAAACGTCGAACGGTTCACGGTAAAGATACGCTTGTGAGTAGGAAGAGGTATCGGACCACTTACTATGGCACCGGTAGCCTTTACTGTTCTCACAATCTTCTCTGCCGACTTATCGACCAAGTTATGGTCGTAAGATTTCAGTTTAATTCTAATTTTCTGACTCATAATCTATTTTTCTTAATATTATAGCGAAGCATGCAAACTAAGAGTCATACGCTAGCCCACAGCTTCTTCACTTGTTTTATACCAAATCCACCCTTCCTTTCACTTCTTCAAGCACGGCTTTAGCAATACCGGAAGATACCTGAGCATGATGCGAATAAGTCATCGAAGAAGTTGCACGGCCGGAAGTAATCGTACGCAAAGCTGTTACATAACCAAACATCTCAGCCAATGGTACCATTGCTTTCACTATACGCGCACCGGAGCGGCTGGATTCCATACCTTCCACCTGTCCGCGACGTTTATTCAAATCACCAATTACATCACCCATATTCTCTTCAGGTGTTACCACCTCCAGTTTCATAATAGGTTCCATCAAAACAGGATGAGCTTTTGCGCAAGCATTCCGATAAGCCTGCATCGCACAAATCTCAAATGACAATTGATCTGAGTCTACCGGATGGAATGAACCATCTATCAGTGTAACTTTCATTGAATCCATCGGGAATCCGGCAAGGACACCATTCTTCATTGCATTCGTAAAGCCTTTCTGCACAGCAGGGATAAACTCTTTCGGAATGTTTCCACCCTTTACCTCATCTACAAATTGCAGACCGCCTTGCACATAATCGTCATCCACAGGACCGACATTAACAATAATATCAGCAAACTTACCACGTCCACCAGATTGTTTCTTATAGACTTCACGGAGGTTCACAGTCTTCGTGATTGCTTCCTTGTAATTTACTTGCGGACGTCCTTGATTACATTCCACTTTAAATTCACGCCTTAGACGGTCTATAATAATATCCAAGTGCAACTCTCCCATACCGGAGATAATTGTCTGTCCGGTTTGCTCGTCTGTACGTACAGTAAACGTAGGATCTTCTTCGGCCAACTTAGCCAATCCATTGGCCAGTTTATCCATGTCTTTCTGCGTCTTCGGTTCAACGGCAATACCAATCACAGTTTCAGGGAAGTCTATAGATTCCAGAATAATCGGCGCATTTTCATCACAAAGCGTATCACCCGTACGAATATCCTTAAATCCTACACCTGCACCAATATCGCCGGCACTGATAACCTCTACCGGATTTTGCTTATTCGAATGCATTTGGAACAAGCGCGATACGCGTTCTTTTTTACCGGAACGAGAGTTATATATATACGAACCGGCTTCTATTTTACCCGAATACACGCGGAAGAATGTCAAT
Organism: Prevotellaceae bacterium; assembly: GCA_031262265.1. Lineage (GTDB taxonomy): Bacteria > Bacteroidota > Bacteroidia > Bacteroidales > Bacteroidaceae > JAISIB01. The sequence goes on along the minus strand of JAISIB010000127.1, from coordinate 12,052 downwards.
CGACCTACATAAGGGTCAGTAGCAATTTTGAATGCCAAAGCAGATGTTTCTTCTTCTTCATCCGGATGACGTGCCTCTTCGGCACCCGTCTCAGGATTCGCACCTACTACGCTCGGCGTATCAAGCGGTGAGGGCAAGAATGCACATACGTAGTCAAGCAACGTCTGAACACCTTTATTTTTAAATGACGAACCGCACAACATCGGTACAATAGCCATTTGTATCGTGGCATTACGCAAAGCGCGGATTACTTCTTCTTCGGTAATCGTTGAAGGATCGTCAAAATACTTCTCCATCAGCGCATCGTCATATTCGGCGACTTTCTCCAACATCTTATCGCGCCATTCCAGACATTCATCCATCAAAGCCGCCGGAATATCTTCCACGTCATAGTCAGCACCCATCGTTTCATCATGCCATAGAATGGCTTTCATACGAATCAGGTCTACTACTCCCTTAAAATGCTCTTCTGCTCCAATAGGAACGACGATCGGACAAGGATTCGCGCCCAATATATCTTTCATCTGGCGCACGACTTCATAAAAGTCGGCACCCGAACGGTCCATTTTATTCACGTAGCCAATTCGCGGAACGTTGTATTTATCAGCCTGACGCCATACCGTTTCCGATTGCGGTTCTACGCCGCCGACCGCGCAGTAGGTTGCTACCGCTCCGTCAAGTACGCGCAGAGAACGCTCCACTTCGGCCGTAAAGTCTACGTGTCCCGGAGTGTCAATCAGATTAATCTTATAGGTATTTCCGGCATAATTCCATCGCGTCGTCGTTGCTGCAGATGTAATAGTTATACCACGTTCTTGCTCCTGAACCATCCAGTCCATCGTTGCTGCGCCGTCGTGCACTTCGCCGATTTTATGCGTCAGCCCCGTATAATAAAGGATACGTTCGGAAGTAGTCGTCTTACCGGCATCAATGTGTGCCATAATACCGATATTACGAGTTAAATGTAAATCTTGTTTAGCCATTTCAATTCTTTCTATATTCTATTGACTGCGTGTTTCTCGGCATTAGAATCTAAAATGGGCAAAGGCACGGTTGGCTTCGGCCATACGGTGCATATCTTCTTTACGTTTGAAAGCTCCGCCTTGCTCATTGAAGGCGTCCATAATCTCCGCAGCAAGTTTATCGGCCATCGTCTTCCCGCCACGCTTACGCGCATACAGAATCATATTCTTCATAGACACGGATTCTTTACGATCGGGACGAATTTCTGTCGGTACCTGAAACGTGGCACCGCCGATACGGCGTGATTTCACTTCTACTTGGGGAGTAATATTGTCAAGCGCTTTCTTCCAAATTTCGAGAGCTGTCATTTCCTCGTTTTGAAGCTTTGCTTTGACGGTTTCGAGTGCGGCATAGAATATCTCATAAGAGACGTTTTTCTTTCCGTCATACATCAGGTGATTTACGAACTTCGACACCTTGACGTCATTAAACACAGGATCCGGAAGGATAATGCGTTTTTTCGGTTTGGCTTTTCTCATTGTTGTGAGTCTTCTTGTTTTTGTTTTTGGCTGCGATTTTTACGTCTTCAACGTCCCCACCGAGACATTTACTCAACCTTTATCTATCCAATAAACCAAAACGGGTTATACTTTTCTTATACTTATTTTTTCTTTCCCTTAGCGGCGGCAGCGGCAGCTTGTCCGGGCTTCGGACGTTTAGCTCCATACTTTGAACGACGTTGCGTACGTCCGGCCACACCGGCCGTATCCAACGTACCACGAACGATGTGATAGCGCACACCCGGCAAGTCCTTCACACGACCACCGCGCACCAACACGATAGAGTGCTCCTGCAAGTTGTGGCCTTCGCCCGGAATATACGAGTTCACCTCCTTGTGGTTGGTTAGTCGCACACGAGCTACTTTACGCATGGCCGAGTTCGGTTTTTTAGGGGTCGTCGTATAAACCCTCACACAAACGCCACGTCGCTGAGGGCATGAGTCCAACGCCGGAGACTTACTTTTCTCCGTCAAGACCTTGCGCCCTTTCCTTACTAATTGTTGAATTGTAGGCATTGTTACTTATTTTATATTTAATTATTGTATTGTTCGCATTTATCCATTTTGGGCTGCAAAGTTACGCTTTATTTTTGAAACACAAATCATTTCCTGTTTTTTTCTTGCACACCCGCGTCGTCCGCCTGCACTCACTCCTGCACACGGCCTCTGATGAAGCTATTTTTTCTCCGTAAGATAGCAAATTTTCCCCGTAGGATATTTGATTATCCTCGTAACTTATTTTACGATGTCCGTTTGTTATTTACACCTACTCGTGAGATGTCTCATCAATAGGGCGCCCGATACTTCCCCGCCTCTTGATCTTCGAGAATATTCAAGTAGGAAGCATAACGTGAGGCAGATATTTGTCCATTTTCCACCGCACGCATCACCGCACAACAGGGTTCGTGCCGATGCGTACAGTTATAAAAACGACATTCGGCGGAAGCGGTAAAAATTTCGGGGAAATAATGGCTCACTTCGCCTGTTCCCATGTCAAAAGTGCCAAATCCTTTTATACCCGGCGTATCTATTAAATAGCCGCCACCGGTTTCTGTCGGCAACGCATACATCTCAGAAAATGTAGTCGTGTGTATGCCGGTTCGATGAGCATCGGAAATTTCAGCCGTGCGCGCTTTGGCCGCCGGAACAAGCCGGTTGAGCAACGTAGATTTGCCTACGCCCGAATGCCCGGCCAGAAGTGTCGTTCGTTCACTCATCGCCGCGCGCAAAACATCTACGCCTTCGTTCAAACGGGCGGAGATCTGCGAGCAAGAATATCCGATCTGCTGATAAATCTCTATGAGTTGCTTCATACGAGCCACCTCATCGGCGTCCAGACGGTCGATCTTATTAAAAATTAATCTGACCGGCACGCGATAAGCTTCGGCCGACGCCAAAAAACGATCGATAAAAACGGTCGTTGTCAGCGGATAATTGATCGTTACCAGCAGGAAACATTGATCAAGATTGGCGGCTAAAATATGCAGTTGCTTGGATAAATTGCTGGCTTTGCGAACGATGTAGTTCCGACGGTCGGCTATGTCGGTAATAAAGGCCGTGCCCTCCGTATTGCGCACGATGGTCACTCTATCGCCAATGGCAACAGGATTTGTGCTCTTAATATCTTTCAGCCGGAAACTACCTTTTATTTTGCACTCCACCAGATCTCCGCCGTCGGTATGCACCTGATACCAACTACCCGTATTGCGAATGACCAATCCTTGCTCGATAGTCGCAGACGAGGCCGACTTTTCTGACATGGGCAAACTTATATTTTCAATTTGATATGTGCACGTTCAAATAACCACGTCACTCCGATTGTTAAGAAAGAGAACGCCACGCACTTCAATAGTCCGAGAATGCCAGAAGAAGCCCACTCAGGCACAACAAGTCCGATCGTAATGAACAGCGCATACAGCAAATAAGGAACAAGATAGCACGTGAGCGTTGCCGTTCCCGCAGGTTTTATCACGTTCAACCAGCCGGCCATCCCTTTCTCTATCAATACGGTCAACAACGTATAGAGTGCGATTGCGATTGCCGATACATAAAAAATCCAAGGCGGCGTCTCGCTTAACTTCGACACGATCCAGAAACGATGGGAAAGCATGCCGAGCAACGAAAGTAGGACGATCGCCACCGAAGCGCCCACCAAACGATGCAGCAGCGGCGAGCGGCTGTAACGTTGGCATATCAACGAGAAAATAATGCCGCCCATCGTAAACGCCGGCAAGGTTCCGTTGCCGATATGTAACACACCGCTTAATATTTGTTGGAAGATATTCGGATTGGGAAAGTCAAACAGCGGAGTATCTCCCCACGGTGCTTTCAACACCGAGCTGACCATACTACAAAGCACGCACACTACCCAAACCGTAATCAGGACAGAGAGCCGTCGCCGCACGAATACGTACACCAACGCACACAATAAATATGTCCAGCCTATTAGTCCCAATATCCCCCACCACTGAGAACTGAGCACGCCACCGCTCGGATTTCGGAACGTAGCCGCTAAATAGAGCAACAACAGTATCCCTATTATTTTAAGTGCCGTGAAAATATGCCGACGAACGGAGTTATCCGTTTTCGGATACTGATTCCAAATCGCAATAAAGGCCAATACGGCCGCTACCTTGTAGAAATTGGAATTATATGGCAATCCACTGGCCAATCCGCCTTCGGAATTCACCAAAACTACACCCATTACAATCAAAGCTATCGCCCGTGAAAAAATATGGCTAAGCGTAGATTCCACAGATAAGCCTTTCGTATATCTACGCTCAATAGCAAATGGGATGGACATACCCACTACGAACAAGAAGCTGGGGAAAACGACATCGGATAAACCCATAAAATCTTCGCCGGCCTTGGCGTGTAACATCCAATGAGGTACGTCGTGAACGCTCCAAAGGTCGTTCACAAAAATCATGGTAAACATAACGATCGCGCGCATGAGGTCGATGCCGACATCGCGCCGACTAAAATCAACGGCAGAGAGAGATGTTTTCATTTCGTTATTATAGATTGGTTTCATAAATCTTGTTTTCGCTGGTTACGCAATGGATTGGCATACATCCACAACAGTTTCTCGCGTAAATAACTCGTATCCGGATGCGGCACCCTGATTTTATCTAATTGCTTCTGTATGTATTGCTCAAAACGAGCTTTTTCTTCCTCCGTATAGTACGAAGTATTATCCGATGAACCTTTGCTTAGCAAATCATCCGCTATATAGTTATTCGGATATAAGCGATAGCCTCTATATATACTACGGTCTATCACCGCAGCCGCTTGCTCAAGCAAATCTTTCTTGGGCTGCTTTTTATCTAACAGCCGCAACGCATCGTCAATCGGCTCGGATATGTGAAAATGTACGTGACCTTTATAACCTAACAAACCCGTTTGCATATTTAACAAGTCGTCTGCGCGTGATTTCCTATATTCGGAATTATCTCTTTTGAGCTGGAACTCTTGCGCTTTAAGGTAGTCGCACGGATCATATTCGTAGGAAATGGAAAGCGGAGCGATGCGTAGTTCCGTTAGCCGGTCGATTATATCCCCCTCACCCGCCATTGTCAGCATTTTCAACAGACTTTCTTGCGTTTCGTCGTTAGAATCCTTCGCTCGTCCCTCTCGTTGTGCGATCCAGATAGATTGCCCGCGTGAAATCGTCGTATGTATGTATCTCGACAAAGTCGCCGATGCTTCCAACATCTGCCGCATCGTCAACGATCTCTTGACGATAAAACTCTTGTTGAGGCGCACCATTTTTTGTATCCACGGATATATGAGCAGATTATCCCCGATGGCGATTTCCATCGTGTCCAATCCCTCGTCGAACAACAGAATCGCCAGAAAAGCAGGGTCAAGAATAATATCGCGATGGTTGGATATATACGTATACGCCTTTGTCCGATCGGTTATGGCATTCATATCCATCGTCAGCGAATCGGTAAACCGATGCGCCAAGTGCCATAGCAACGGATACATGATTCTTTTTTGCAATTCGAGCTTCGTACGACAACTGCGTAAGGTAGTCACCAATTGCTCCTTCGACCATGGCGAAGGAGTCGACTCGATCATGTGCATAAATGCGGGGTCTGCCAACAATTCTTCCATGACGGAAGGTAGTTCTGCATCCGTATACGGACGTATATCATCGAATTCTGTTACGTTCATAGTCATTTCTCGTTTTTAGCAGGCATGATAATTTATTTTCCCCGTTAGATAATTCATTTTCCTCATTAGATAATTTGCTTTCCAAGTATCATATTTCAGCAGATAAGCGACTTTCTATAATATCCGTCAGTACATCGTGCATTTCCATCCCTGCCGCTTTTACTTGCTGAGGGATAAAGCTCGTTACCGTCATACCCGGCGTTGTGTTCACTTCCAGCAAATTGATTTTATGCCCTTCGGTCAGAATATAATCAATACGGATCAATCCCGAACAACCCAGTATATCATAAATAGCCGTCGTCAACTGCTGCACGCGACGTGTCACGTCTTCCGATAAACGGGCGGGCGTGATTTCCGTCACTTGCCCGTTATATTTAGCGTCATAGTCGAAAAATTCATTGCCCGTAACAACCTCCGTGATGGGTAAGACATGGAGCTTACCGCCTGATTTGTAACAGCCGCACGTAATCTCCGTTCCATTTAGAAACGCCTCGACGACCACTTCTTCGGCCTCGGCAAAAGCTTTGGCTATGGCCGGTTGTATTTGCGCCTCCTCTTTTACTTTCGTAATACCGAAGCTGGAACCACCGAGGTTGGGTTTCACGAAACAAGGCAAACCGATTTTATCTGTTATATCGGAATTGCTCACCGCCGTGCCGCTCCGAAACATCATAGACTCGGCAATTCGTACGCCGAAGCCATGTAAGTAGTGATTGCACACGAACTTGTTAAACGTCAAAGCCGACGCCAACACGCCGCAACCCGAATACGGCAAGCGGATCAGGTCAAAATATCCTTGCAATAGTCCGTTCTCGCCGGGAGTCCCGTGTATCGTGATATAAGCGAAGTCAAATCGTTTCTTTTCTCCGTTCGTTACGAAAGAAAAATCGTTTCTATCGATAGCGATCTTCGTATCTTCGGACAATATCACTTCCCATCGGAGTCCTTGCACCTCTACTATATATGATTCATAACGTTCCTTATCCAAAAAGGAAAGGATGCCCTGTGCACTACGCAAGGAGACGGCAAGCTCGGACGAGTCGCCCCCTGCAACAACTGCTATTCTACGTTTATTCATTACTCTCTATGACCGATGTAGCCCCTCCATTTATCAAGCAACAAACTCATATCTTCCGGCAACGGCGAAGTAAAGTTCATTTCCTTGCCTGTCACCGGATGCACAAAACCTAACGTAAGCGCATGCAAAGCTTGGCGCGGACAAATGTCGAAGCAATTGTTCACAAACTGTTTGTATTTAGAAAAATGTGTTCCTTTCAATATTTCGTGGCCGCCATAACGCTCGTCATTAAAAAGTACGTGGCCGATATACTTCATGTGTGCGCGTATCTGATGCGTACGTCCGGTTTCAAGCACACACTCTACAAACGTCACATAGCCCAAGCGTTCCAACACGCGATAGTGGGTAACCGCATGTTTCCCTATGGTGGTATCCTCAAACACCATCATTTGCATCCGATCTTTCGGGTTGCGCGCCAGATTGCCAACGATTGTTCCTTCGTCGTGCTCCATTAGTCCCCAAACCAATGCTCGATATTGTCGTCGCGTAGTCTTATAGTAAAATTGCCAACCCAGTGCGGTCTTCGTCTCCGGCGTCTTAGCCACCACCAACAGTCCGGAAGTATCTTTATCGATACGGTGTACCAATCCGACGTGCGGGTCGTTGGCGTCGTAAGCAGGGTCGTCTTTCAAATGCCAAGCCAACGCATTCACTAACGTTCCGTTATAGTTGCCATGTCCGGGATGAACGACCATACCTGCCGGCTTATTGAGAACAAGCAGTGCTTTGTCCTCGTATATTATATTCAACGGTATATCCTCGGGAATGATTTCGTTTTCATAGCGTGGCCTATCCATCACGACCGTGATGATATCCGAAGGTTTAACCTTGTAACTACTCTTTACCGGTTTATCCCCCACTCGAACGCATCCGGCATCGGCCGCTTTCTGTATCCTGTTACGCGAAGCATTGGGCAAACGATCAAAAAGATACTTGTCTATGCGCACAAGTGCCTGTCCTCTGTCCACGACCACACGAAAGTGTTCATAGAGTTCGGCAGCTTCGCCCACCGGTTCTATATCGTCCGTATCATTGTCGGCTATCTCGTCTATATAATCGTCTATCATCTGCTCGGAGAAAAGTATTAAAACCAAGAAGTATCCATGGAAACGGTATCTCCCAAGATAGTTAGCGAATCTATACTCAACGAATCTGTCTCCATCAGGCGACCGCCGTCACCGACCACCAAGGTTAAAATAGTTCCCTCAGGCACTCGTGCACCTACCTCCAATTCCGTGCTATCACGCTCCACGCCGTACACCCAATCCAACTCTCCGGGAATTAAATGCGGCTCCGTCAAACGAAATCCTGCGGCGATTAGCTGCGCTTCCGCTTGTCGAAGCGAACTATTGTCGGCTACGTTTGGCACTATCTTCATAGGAACATTGCGTGTATTAAGCGTCAGGTAAACCATACGTCCTCGCTTGACATGTTGCGCGCCTCTCGGATTTTGTTCCAACACACAACCGGCAGGCTCTGTCTTCACGTAAGTAGAATCAGCAACGACGGCACTCAAACCGGCTTCGCGCAAGGCTTGATCCGCTTCGTTCAGGCTCATTCCTTTGACGTTGGGCACAGACAAAGCTTGTCCGTGTCGCGTATAATCATCCATCCAATGAAAGGCTACGCCGATGATTACGCCTACAACGACGAGCATCGCTATCAGATTGAACCAGAAAAATCGATTCTTGCGTAAGGTGAAAAAATCTCTGAGTATCATTTGCTTTTATCAAACGTGCTTATTTTATTTTCTTCTGATGTTATTCGAACAAGATACGGCGCAAAAATAGCCATTATTCTCGAAAGCACCACATCCTTGAGCCTCATTCGATTTTTTCACGGTATAATACCGACATTTTGACGGCAAATGAGGATTATAACGTAGATATTTTCCAGAAAATGTGTTAAAATGACATTTTTATCAGAGTTGGCAAATCTTTTGAGGGATGAAATTTGTTATATAATAAAAGATAAGAAACTATAGATATGAACTTTAACAATTTCACTATTAAATCGCAAGAGGCGGTACAACAAGCCGTCAATCTCGCACAGGCTCACGGACAGCAAGCCATAGACCCCGCACATTTACTGAAAGGAAGCTTAAAAGAAGGCAAAGAGATCTTTCATTTCCTCTTTCAGAAATTAGGATTAAGCATGGAACATATTTCAACATTGCTTGACCAACAGATTGAATCTTTGCCGAAGGTTTCCGGCGGAGAGCCGTATCTGAGCCGCGAAAGCAATGAGGTGTTGACAAAAGCAAATAGTTATGCCAAAGAAATGGGTGATGAATATGTTTCATTGGAACATCTGTTGCTGGCATTGCTTACCGTAAAAAGTTCGGTAGGTAGTATGTTGAAAGACGCAGGCATGACGGAAAAGGAACTACGTGCGGCGATCATCGAACTGCGTAAGGGAGAAAAAGTAACTTCTCAGTCCGGCGAAGACACCTATCAAAGCCTCGAAAAATATGCCATCAACTTAAATGAAGCAGCCCGAAGCGGTAAATTAGATCCGGTGATAGGCCGCGATGAAGAGATCCGGCGCGTACTACAAATATTAAGTCGTCGTACAAAAAACAATCCTATATTAATAGGTGAGCCGGGTACGGGAAAAACGGCAATCGTTGAAGGATTGGCACACCGTATTTTGCGGGGCGACGTACCCGAAAATCTTAAAGACAAACAAATCTATTCGCTGGACATGGGCGCATTGGTAGCCGGCGCCAAATATAAGGGTGAGTTTGAAGAACGGCTGAAATCTGTCGTCAACGAAGTTACTAAGGCCGAAGGTAGTATTATTCTTTTCATCGATGAAATTCATACGCTGGTCGGAGCCGGTAAGGGCGAGGGAGCGATGGATGCCGCCAATATACTGAAACCCGCTTTGGCACGAGGAGAATTGCGTGCGATCGGTGCTACAACGTTAGACGAATACCAGAAGTATTTCGAGAAAGACAAAGCCTTGGAACGCCGCTTCCAAACCGTGCAAGTCAACGAACCGGATACGCTCAGCACCATTTCTATCTTGCGTGGATTAAAAGAACGTTATGAAACGCATCACAAAGTACGGATCAAAGACGACGCAATCATTGCAGCCGTTGAACTCAGCAATCGATATATCACCGATCGTTTTTTGCCGGACAAAGCCATCGACCTGATGGACGAAGCCGCCGCCAAGCTGCGCATGGAAGTAGATTCCGTTCCGGAAAGCTTGGATGAAATCTCGCGACGCGTTAAGCAACTTGAGATTGAGCGGGAAGCTATTAAGCGCGAAAAGGATGCGGAGAAGTTGAAGCAATTGAACAAGGAGATAGCTGAGCTGAAAGAGCAGGAACAATCGTTGCGCGCCAAATGGCAGAGTGAAAAAGAATTGGTCAATAAAATTCAGCAGAACAAGGCAGAAATAGAACGCTCGAAATACGAAGCCGACAAGGCCGAACGCGAAGGTGACTACGGCAAAGTCGCCGAGATTCGCTACGGCAAAGTACAGGCTCTTAACAAAGAGATAGAAGAAACTCAGCAACAGCTTTATGAGATGCAGGGAAGCAGTGCGATGATTAAAGAAGAAGTGGACGCAGAAGATATAGCCGACGTCGTATCCCGATGGACGGGAATCCCTGTAAACAAAATGCTGCAAAGCGAACGAGACAAGTTGCTCAATCTCGAAGCGGAATTGCACCGGCGAGTAGTAGGGCAAGACGAAGCGATAGCGGCTGTGTCCGATGCCGTTCGACGTAGCCGCGCCGGATTGCAAGACCCGAAACGGCCTATCGGTTCTTTTATATTCTTAGGCACTACGGGCGTCGGAAAAACAGAATTGGCAAAAGCATTGGCAGAGTTTCTGTTTGACGACGAAACTATGATGACGCGTATCGACATGAGTGAATACCAAGAAAAGCATGCCGTATCGCGTCTCGTAGGAGCACCTCCGGGATACGTAGGATACGACGAAGGCGGACAACTGACCGAAGCCATTCGACGCAAGCCTTACTCGGTGGTTTTATTCGATGAGATAGAGAAAGCGCACCCTGACGTATTCAATATACTATTGCAGGTATTGGACGACGGACGGTTGACGGACAACAAAGGGCGGGTGGTAAATTTCAAAAATACCATCATTATCATGACATCTAACATGGGTAGCTCATACATTCAGGCGCAAATGGAAAAAATCAACGGAGAAAACAGAAAGGCCGTCATAGAAGAAACAAAAGACAAAGTAATGGCGATGCTCAAACAAAGTATCCGGCCGGAATTTCTGAATCGTATAGACGAGACTATCATGTTTCTGCCGCTCACCGAGAACGAAATCAAACAAATCGTTGCCTTGCAAATACATAGCGTACAGCACATGTTGGCAGAGAACGGCGTTGATTTGCGTCTAACCGATGGTGCGATGAGTTTTCTCGCCGAAGTTGGTTATGATCCCGAGTTCGGCGCACGCCCCGTCAAACGCGCCATTCAGCGTTACCTGCTTAACGACCTTTCCAAGCAACTACTTGGCCTGACTATCGACCGTCAGCGGCCGATTATCGTGGATAGGAACGGCGAAGAGCTGACTTTCAGTAACTAATAACGAAGGAGGTTAAGACAATAACGGGGGAAGATATTCAAATATCTTCCCCCGTTATTTTATCTACTCGGTATGTTATACAAACAACACACCGGCTATTTGGCACGAAAATGGCGATCCAGTTCCTCGTCTTTTAGCGTGATGAGAATAAGCTGCCCGTCGGGCGTATAATTGGGCATCGAAGAGGCGAACAAACGGTTGATAAGTCTACTTATCTCTTCATCGCCAAGCACTTGCCCGTATGGTATGGCCGCAGCATGCGCCAACGTCAACGCCAGCCTGTGTTGTAGTGGTTCCTTAAAGTCTTTTCCCTTCTCCATAGCGGCATGTATCATATCGCGCAGCAATTCTACGGGACGCAAGCCTTCAAGTCCTGCCGGAATACCTTGTACGGCGTAGCTACTTCCGCCCAAATCATTTAAATCAAAGCCCAATGCGACCAAACCGGACAGTATTTCCGGCAATACGAGTGCTTCGGCGGCTGTCAATTGCAGTACTTCCGGGAACAATAGTCCTTGGGAGACTCCTTTGCGACCGGCAATTTGCTCCATGTAACAGTCAAACAAAATGCGTACGTGCGCCCGATGCTGATCAATAAGCATCAAACCGGATTTTACGGATGTCAACAGATAATGACCTTTGTATTGCAGATGCTCTCTGACATGCTCAGCGGTAGCAACTTTGTAAGTAGCTTCCGT
>JAISIB010000191.1 GCA_031262265.1 Prevotellaceae bacterium | reverse complement strand
TCGGGAATAATTTTGCAGAATGCTTTTGGAAAAAGTCCTTTATCAATGTGTTTGATCGCGTTATGTACGTCTTCTTTGGAAGCCGATACTCCACGCATCATATATCGTTGATTTGTATTCATAAGCGGATAAATATGGGTGCACAAAAGTAAGCGTTTTTTTCCCCGTATGCAAATAAAATATCAAAGGAGCTTGTGATGACAAGATACTCGGAAAATTTTATTTCAACCTCACATATTTCACCAACTCAGTGGCTGCGTATATGATGAAGGTACAGCCGACGATGATGGAAAGCGTGTGTCGCGTTCCGATAGGGTGGAGTAGAATCAGCAAGCCGGCCAGCAGAATCAGCGTAGGCATCACGTAGAAAGCGACAGGCAGGGGGATGGATTTTCGTACGGCGATGATTTGATAGAGTTGCTGACTACCGGCCAATAATAGTATGGCGCCCAAAAGAAGCATGATGGCATTGGCAAAGAAGTCGGGCAAAATGAGCAGTACTAACCCGAATAGAGTGCTTCCGCCCGCAGCCAATGGCAAGATCCAATCCAATTGTTTCGATGTGGAGGTAGGGTGTGAGAAGTAGCGAATGAGTCCGGCTAATCCCGGAATCAAAAAGAGTATCCCGAGCGTGATTACCAAATATTTGGCGGCGAAGTCCGGCCATACGACAAGCACCAATCCGATGATGCAAGCGCAAATAATGCGCATAATGGAGTTATTCATAATTTATAGTTGAGATTGATGGCACAAAACTACGATTAAATGTGCAAATCTTACGCATTTGTTGGCAGAATGTTAGCGGAAATGCGAATAGCGAACGGAGCATTTATATTTGTTCTTTCTTTTTGTATTTTTTTGACTATAAAAACTTTTGTGTTCTGGGAGAAGGCTATATCTTTGCACCAACGTTTTTTTCATAGAGATTTAGATTTAAGGTTAGAAAAAAGAGGGAAGTTGTGAAACTTCCCCTTTTTTTATTTCAATATACCAGCAAACCGATCAGCCCGCTTAGCAAAATGAGTAAAATGGGGTTAATACGCAAATAGCGTGCGCCGATGAATACACCGACAAAGATTGCTATGCTAATAATAAAGGTGTAGTCGTTTCCATCCCTGAGAGAACCGAAATTATCGGACGTCATCAACAAAAGAGCAGCGGCGGCAAGTAAGCCTACTATAGCGGGACGCAATCCGGCAAAGATTCCGATGAAAATCGGATGCTCGCGGTATTTCAGAATAAAGCGACTGATGGTGAGCATCAACACAAACGACGGAAGCATGACGGCAAAGGTGGCAATCACCGACCCCCAAATGCTACCGGTGGCGGCGTATCCGACGTACGTGGCGGAGTTTATGCCGATAGGACCGGGGGTCATTTGGCTAACTGCTACTATATCTGTAAACTCTTGCGGCGTTAGCCATTCGTAGCGACTGACTATTTCTCCTTGTATCAGCGATAGCATGGCGTACCCGCCTCCAAAACCAAATAATCCGATTTTGAAGAAAGTGTAGAAGAGTTGCAAATAGAGTAATGTCATAGTCCGATCGTTTTTAAGACGTGTGATGTGTACCGTAGAAACGCTTCCACAAATATCCGCCCGTACCGGCGATGATAATGATCCAGATCGGCGAGAATCCCCAAAGCCAGATCAGCAAAGCAGATACTATCGGAATCCATACGGTGCGCAGGGTAATACCCGCAGTGCGTGCCAACGTGAATACGGGTACGGCGATCAGTGCCACAACGGCCGGCCGGATACCTTTGAAAATACGCGCGATGTACGGATTGTCTTGGTAGGTGCGAAAGAACATGGCCAAGAGTATAATAATAAGGAACGAAGGAAGCACCGTCCCTAATGTGGTCACCACACTTCCGCGGAAGCCTTTCAGCCGGTAACCGATAAAAATGGAAATATTGACGGCAAATACGCCGGGAGCCGACTGTGCGACGGCCAGCAAGTCGAGAAAATCTTTTTCGGCTATCCAATGCCGTTTCTGCACGACCTCGGTTTCGATAAGCGGTATCATCGCATACCCCCCGCCCAAAGTAAATGCGCCGATGCGGGAGAATGTCGTGAAAAGCTGCCAATATATATTCATCGGATACTATGCTTCCGCATCGTCTTCGGCTGATGTCGTCTCGGCCGTCTCGCCCTTACTGTATTTACTGGGGCTAATACCAAAATGTTTCTTGAATACTTCGCGGAAATACTTGGCATCACTAAATCCCGTGATTTCCGATACTTCCGTGACGTTGTATCGTCCATCGCGCAACAGTTCTCCTGCTCGTTTCAAACGCACTTGGCGTACGTAGTCACTGGGAGCAAGGTCGGTTAATGCTTTGATCTTTCCATAAAGACTGGTGCGGCTCATATTCATCTTAGAGGCTAATACATCTATATTGAAAGTTGGATCGCCAATATACTTTTCTGTTTGTTCTTTGAGCGTTTGCATGAATTTCCAGTCCAGTTGATTGGTGTAGCTCACAGTGGCTTCTTGTTCGTTGCTCAGTTCCATATTAGCAAATTTACTGCGCAAAATGGCACGATTGGTCATGATGTTGGCAATCGTCGCTTTCAGGATGGCCAAATTGAAAGGCTTGGTGACATATTCGTCTGCCCCCGTTTGGATTCCTTGTAACACGTTGCGATCATCGTTGAGTGCCGTGAGCAACATCACCGGTATGTGCGACGTTTCAATGTCGTTTTTTAGTTTATGACACAGCTCGTCGCCCCGCATCTCAGGCATCATGACATCTGAAATGACCAAATCGGGATTAAAATCCTTCACCATGTCATAAGCCTGTTTCCCGTTTTCACAAACTACGACGTAGTAATCTTCTGCCAGTGTCTGCTGCAAATAAGCGCGTAGCTCATCGTTATCTTCAGCTATTAATATTCTACGTTTGTTCTTACTTTCTTCGTCGGACGTCCTTACTTCTGACATTTTCTCAAAGGTGGCCATTTGTTTACTCGTATCCAAATTGAATTCGGGAATGATTTCTCCGCTCGGCTTCACGGCCGATTGTTTTTGCGTAGTGGATAGCATCGCTTTCTCATAGTGCCCGTATCCCTTATAGAACGTCAGTTTGACCGTAGTTCCTTTCTGCTCTACGCTGTTGAAAGAGATAGTTCCTTTATGCAGGCGAACCATTTTGCCAACTAACACCGTTCCTACACCGCTACCCGTTACTTTGGAGTTTATCGCATTGCTGGCGCGGAAGTGCGTACGGAATAATTTCTTTTGGTCGGCTGCCGGAATGCCGATGCCCGTATCCTTTACTTCGATGCTCCATGTCGATTTGTTTTCGGTAGCCAGCACGTGTACCTCACCGCCTTCGGGAGTATATTTTAGGGCGTTGGAAATGATATTTTTCAGGATAGATTCCATTTTTTCTTTGTCGAACCAAACATTTAGATACTTGAAACTGCTGTGATATGTCAAGCTAATGTGTTTAGTATCGGCATACGCTTGGAATCCGCGCATAGTTTCTTCCATGAAGATATTAAGTTCGTGTTCGGAGACGTACATGTTGGCCGAATATAAATCCATGCGCCCGTAGCTAATCAAGTTCGTTGTCAGGCGCAGCAGGTTGTTGACGTTGCGGATTGCGGTCGAGATGTTGAGTGCTCCCTCTTCCGATAAAGTTTCTTTCTCGCTAATGTCTTCAAGCGGTGCTTTGATCAGTGTCAGCGGCGTACGAATATCGTGCGCCGTATTGGTAAAGAAGATTAGCTTCTCATCGTTCATCTTTTGGTCGCGGTGTAAATTCCATAGTCGCCATGCGAAAGCGGCAGCCGAGGCAATTATTAGCACATAAATCGTAATTGCCCACCAACTGAACCAGAGCGGACGAGCAATATATATGGCGATAGTACGTTCTTGCAGTACGTGGTTGCGGTTTTCATTGGAGAGAGCTTGTACGCGAAGCGTATAATTTCCGGAAGGTACGTTGGTATAATGTATAACGTTCTCGTTGTTGGGCGTATTGGCTCGCTTATCGAAACCTTCCAGCATCCACGAATAAACTACGTTGGAGGGATAGTCATAATTAATGGTTGAAACGGTGATAGAGAAGCTGTTCTGGTTGGCGCGCAGGTGTACTTCACTCACGCTGTCTATTTCGTTGGTGAGCGGAGAGTTGGGTGTGTCCGGATATACAGGTTGATAGGCTACGGTGAAGTCGCTAAATACCATGTTGTAGGTATGTACGTGTGGTAACTGCATATCTTTTTCAAAGCCGATAGCCCCTTCGCCACTTCCGAACAGTATGTAATTGTTCCGTAATACGGTCGCCGCCGACGCATTGAATTGGTTACTGCTCAAGCCTTGGTCAATCGTCCAATTGATAATGCGCTCTTCGCCGGAAAAAAGGAAGCGACTCAATCCACTGTCCGAGCTAAAAAAAATATATTCCTGTCCGTCTGTCACGATGGAGTAAACATTGTTGGAGAGCATCTCGCTATTGTCGGCGTGGTAGCGTTGTACGTCAGTGGTCTCCATATCATATACCAACAAGCCGGAGCCATTTGTCCCGATGAAGAGTTGATTTTCTTTTCCCATACAAAGGGTATAAATATATCCGGCTTCGATGGGTAGCGTCACTCGGCGCTGCTCGCCGGTTTCTTTGTTGATCATGAAAAGACCTTGTGTCGTACCGATATATAATATGTTCTCTTTATACTCCACCATGGCAGTTATTTGCCGAATATCCTTAAATATCTGAGCTTCGTGCCGAGTTAAATCTATCCGTTGCAACGAATAGTAACCGCCCAACCAGACATATCCTTGTTTGTCTTTAAGAATAGAGCGAATGTATCTGTCCGTGCGTACTTGCGCGCCTGCGGGATAGTAACTTTGCAGGTTCAACAGTTGCGTACTGCCTGTGCGCTTGTTTATTTGATAGACGCCCGTACCGTTTCCGCCTGCAAGAATGACGCCGGGAGTTACTTCACAAAGAGAAAGGAATATGTGGTTTCGAGAGGATACGGCGGTGTCGTCTGCATTTAGGTAGACATGCCATTGGCCGCTTTGCGGCTGATAACGACTGATACCGTTGTTCGTCGCAAACCATACGTCGCCGTCACTATCTTGTAGAATGGCGTTAACAACGTCATTGGTTAATGATTGTTTGTTCCCTGCTAAATGTCGGTACCAAGTATATTGTGCGTAGCGGTCGTCGCGTACGATGATGCCGGTAGGGTTGCTCGCCACCCAAACCCGTTTGTTCTCGTCAATATATATATCGGTGACGTTATTACTCATAGTGATAGTGTTTTCATCACCCGAATCGGCTGTAATATACGGGTCTATACGATAGTCGCGCATGTCAAGTCGTTGCACGCCTGTGCCGTCTGATCCGATAAGCAGGTGATTTTCGTCTTGACGAACGATACAAGTAATGCTAACGTCCGTTCCCATACCATTCAGTCGAATACAATTGTCATTGGTATAGTCGAACTTATACAATCCCTGCTGCATACTTCCGATAAGCAGCTGACTTGTCGTACTATCGAAGCATAAAGCGGTCACTTGCATTTGCATATTTTGTAAACCGTCGTACGAAATCTCTTCCAACTGGTTGCCGCTGGTAATCTCGAACACGCGTACGCCGTTATCCGTACCGATAAAGAAATGCGTATCGTCTATTTGTTCGACGCAGGTTATTTCATCGGTGATGGAGTGCCTGAGCGTGGTTGTCATGCCGGTAGCTATGTCGTAGAGCGGTATAGTTTCTTTGCAGGGCAACCAGATGTGGTTTTGCTTGTCTATGAAGCTGGCAGTCACGGGCACGGCGCCCTCTTCATAAGAATCGGAGACCTGAAAAGCTTCCTCAAAGCGGTCGATAAGAGGATTGTAGCGAAATACGCGCCCCTTGCGGCCGCAGATCCAGAGCGTCTGTTCGTTGTCCACATGCATCCATGTTAGATCTTGCGAAGAGTTAAGTATCATCACCGTATCCTGCGTCGTATTGGTGATTTCAATATTATATTGTTTGAAGTTCTTGCCATCGTAGCGTTCGATGCCGTCATGTGTGAGTATCCACATGTATCCTTTCTTATCCTTTTGGATTTGGTAAACTTTGCGACTGTTTAAACCGCTGTCCATATCAATATGTCTATACGTCTGAGCGGTACAATGGATCGCGAAAGCGCATAAACTTATGAAAAGCCCGAGAAAAAAGCGTGTTTTCGTCATAAAATGAAACTTTTCCAATTATGTGTGGCAAAAGTATAGAAAGTTTTTGGAAATTTGCACAATATTTATAAAACACCGAGTAATTAGTTGTATTTTTCATGCGAAAAAAGTGCTTTTTCCTAAAACAAAATACAACATTCAAGCGTTTATCTGCTAAAAGCCTGTTTCTTCATTACATTTTGTGGCGTACACGGAATACGGTGGGCGTTTTGAATTTATGCCGGCAAGTGACGGCGTAAATTTAGGCAATGCGAAAGATTAATTTCCTACGGCGAAAAGAAAATAATGAAGTATATAAATAAAAGTAAGCCGTAAGTTATGAAACGCTTAAGTAGTATTATGTGGACGACATTGGCATTAATGATGTTATGTGTCGCTTGTGAAGTTCAGGACTTATACGATCCGAACTATAAGACAGAGAATCCGATGTCGGACGTACAAGTAGATCCCGATTTGGATTGGAGTATGACAAATAGCCTCCCCGTTACCGTCAAAGTGAACGACGAGTTTGGTGGGGAGTACTTTTATTTGGTAAATATCTATGCCGGAAATCCGGTGGTAGATGCTTCGGCCGTGCGCATTGGCGGTGGCGTAGCCAAACAAGGTCAAAACTTCTCGGCCGAAGTTCCGGTTGCTAAGGGTACACCGTATATATATATAGCACAAACCGACCCGCGCGGGCGCACTGCCGTACGACAATATCCGGTGAAGGAACGCGTAAATGCTGATTTTACGCCGTCGACGCGTGCTGCGCAAGCAACTTCTACGCGTGCCACCGGTGAAAACGTGACATTGCCTACGTATAGCGCAAGCGATGCGGCTTTTACGGGTGCAACGGAACTGAAAATAACAGGAAAATTTAAGTGGGACCCCAATACGGTCTATAAGGTATCTTCCGGAAAAACGGTAAGCATTACCGATAATAGCTTGAAAACGATGGAAGGTAAGGCTCTCTATGTACAAGGGACGTTGAATATTTCCAGTCTCGAGCTGGCGACCGACAAACCGGTTATCGTATTGCCCGGTGGCAAGCTGAATGTGACGAGTGGCGATATATCGAATAAATCTTTCAGCATGCTGGTTATTATGGAAGAGGGAACCGTGAATACGCCTGCTCTTAAATTCTCACAAAGCGGCGAAGCTTACATTTTAGGTACGCTGAATGTGACGAAAGAAGACTTGGTAATTTTCAGGGATGAGTTAGATAAAAACGATCCCAGCATTTTCTATATCGGAGAGAAAGGACATGTGACCTGCGAGGGCGATTTTACGATTACGAATGCCTCACCTTACGTCGAGAACAACGGCACTATTGATTGCAACTCTATGACGAGCTTAAATAGCGGAGCCGAGTTCTATAACAATTCGGTTATCAAAGCAGAATCAGAAGCCGACATGACGGGACTGGCCGTGTTAGTTATTGACGGCGGCGTATTACGTTCGCCCGTAGTCAACGTAAGTAATATCGGTAACGACCCCGAAAACGGAGAAATGTTCGTATTAAGTAACGGTTCACTCATTTCCGGAATCGGCGGGCCGGCGGATATATTGATGGAACATGCGACGATATTGACCGGAGGAGAAGGAAATCCGTCCTTGATACAGGCCAATAATATTACAGGCAACGGAAATATAGAAGGAAATCTCGCGGTGGAGGCTTCGGGTAACGTGCCTGAGAGTATTACGTTGACAGATGTTTCTCTTTACGAGCCGGGCGAATCGCCCGTCAGCATCCATGCCGACGACGGTACGGTGATTACGGGCAATACAGGCTCTACGCCGACGAATCCCTCGTTTCCTATTACTATTCCCGTAGGTGATGTGTACACGTACATGTTTGAAGATTTATGGCCGCTATACGGAGATTACGATATGAACGACGTTGTGTTTACGTTGAGCAATTATAAGTACACGCAGGAAGACGCTACGAGTATTAGTTCACTGCAATTTGATATTACTTTCCAAGCGGTAGGAGCCTCATATCCGATCGGCGTCGCCTTACAACTGGACGAATCTACGCCGGCTACGATCCAATCCGTCGAATATACTTCGGCAGCGATAGAAGACTATGCGACCAAATATGTCCGAAACTATGATATTGGCGCGAACGGAGTAGAGAATGGAGAATCCGCCGCCGTTATACCGTTGGTCGACGAAGTTCATTCGCTGTGGGGCAGGAGTTGGTTCATCAACACGGTGAACGGCCGTGCCGACGCCAACGTAGATCCGATTACCGTCTCCGTAAAGGTTAACTTCACGGCAGCGGTGAGCAAGGAGCAAGCCGACTTTGCAAATTTGAACTTCTTTATTATGAGCAACGTCGAATTATATCCGGTCAACAACGCCAACGGAGTAAAACGCCGCGAAGTGCATTTAGTAAACTATCAACCGACGTCGAAAGCCAATACGAGCATGTTCGGCAATCATAATGACAATACGCCGTGGGAAGATACCGGCGGCGACGGAGAATATACCTATATCAGCGACGAAGGCTTGGCATGGGCAATAGCCGTGCCGGCAGAAATAAAATGGATGAGCGAATGGACACGAATCACCGCCGGATACCTGCAAATGGAGAACTGGATGAAAGGAGAGCTGAACGCCAATTTGCAACCCATTCAGTGGTGGAAATCCAACGGTACGAATTTTGACGAAAGTAAGATGTTTACGCCTCAGGCTGCATCGGTTGAGCAATAAGCAAGTGTTTCATAAAGGTTATAAAAGGCGAAAAGCCGTCCCTCCTAAGGGGCGGCTTTTTTTGCGGCTTAGATAATTGATTATCTGCGGTAGATATTTGATTATCTTAGGAAGAAAAATAGCTATGCGCGTATGTTATTTGTGGGAAATACCTTATTTTTGCCGCAGCATACAGGAAAATTAGCTTTTTTTGAGAACAAAATACACTTTGAGAGTGTTATATATAAAACCCTATTTCAGAGAATATGATTTTAAGCATAATAGACCCCTTAACAACCTACATTTATGAGACAATTATGGCAAGTATTGTTCTTGGCAGCGGCATCGGTGATGCTGCTGGCTGCGTGCGACGTCAAAGATCTGTATGATCCGAACTACAAAACCTCGAATCCGATGGCGGATATAGAGGTAGATCCCTCATTAGACTGGAATATGACGACCAACGTCCCCGTTACGGTCAAAGTCAACGATGATCTGAACGGGGAGTTCTACTATCAGGTAAATATCTATAAGGAAAATCCCGTTACCGAAGCGGAGCCTGTGTTATTGACGGGCGGCGTTGCCAAGAAAGGACAAGACTTTCAGGCGAACGTGGCTTTGGCTGTCGGTACGCCTTATTTATATGTGGCTCAGACCGACCCGCGTGGGCGTACCGTCGTACAACAATTTCCTGTGGAAAGTTCGGTAGACGCCGATTTTACGAAGATAGCCTACGAAGAACCGGATGCGACGTTCTCTGTCGGGGCGGCTACGCGCTCCACAATCTCCGTTCCTGCGTACAGCACGGAAGACGCCGAATTTAAAAATGCCACGGAATATACCGGTGGCAGTATGCAAACCAACAGAGTGTACAAAATTTCGGCCGGAAAGACCGTAAACGCCGGGAAAAACCTCAAACTGGACGGGACGTTGTATGTGGCCGGTACGTTGAACGGCCAGGGAATCACCTTGCAGTCCGGCAAACCATTGATCGTGCTGTCCGGTGGAAAAGTCAACGATACGGGTACGTTTGCCAATAACAGTGATAGCCATTTGACTATTATGCAGGGCGGCGAGCTGACGGCTAATGCGACGAACCTATCCGGTTGGGGCGATACGTATGTGTTGGGTAGCTTGAAGGTGGCTACGGAATTTAGGGTGCCGTCCAGTAATCGTGACGCCGCCAATCCAAGTATTTGTTACATCGGATCGGATGCGGATATTACCTGCGATATTCTCTATATCCCCAACAATAAAGTTTATATCGAGAACAACGGCGTGATCAATTGCCGTACGATAGACAACAAAGGCGGTTCGGAACTATACAATACGTGTGTGATCAACGTCTCGGAAAGCGCGAACCTGAACAGTTTTCGTTTGGTAATCTTCGATCGCGGTATCATGCGGGCACCAAGTATAGATATTAGTTCGATGAGCTACGGTTTCACGCTGCGTAACGGCTCGATGTTGACAGGCTACGGCGATACAAAATTGACGATCACGGCCGGAAGCACACCTATCTTAGGAGGAACGGGCAATATGTCA
>JAISIB010000167.1 GCA_031262265.1 Prevotellaceae bacterium | reverse complement strand
TCCTATCATCAGCTGATAGATCGGTTTACGACCGAGAACGAGCGTTTTTTGATGATGGGGGGAACAAATTTTCAAGCCGAGATAGAACGTACTTTGATGGGGTTAGGTTTTCGTCGGGAAGACTTTGATCGTCCGACGGCCGAGTTCAGTGGCGGATGGCGGATGCGCATCGAATTGGCTAAGTCGCTTTTGCGACGTCCGGATGTGCTTTTGTTGGACGAGCCGACCAATCATTTGGATATAGAATCCATTCAGTGGTTGGAGAACTTTCTTGCTACGCGCGCCAATGCCGTTATGTTGGTCAGTCACGACCGTGCGTTCATTAATAATGTGACGACGCGCACGTTAGAAATCTCGTGCGGAAAAGTATATGATTATCAAGTTGCGTACGACAAATACGTCGTTCTGCGTCGTGAACGCCGCGAACAGCAGCAGCGCGCCTATGAAAATCAGCAGAAACAGATACAGGAGACGGAAGACTTCATTGAAAGATTCCGTTACAAAGCCACTAAGGCGGTGCAGGTACAGAGCCGGATCAAACAGTTGTCCAAGTTGGAGCGTATAACGATAGATGAAGAAGACTTTTCGACGTTGCGGTTGAAATTTCCGCCTGCTCCGCGTTCAGGAAGTTATCCGGTGATCTGTGAAGGCTTGCGGAAAGATTATGGGACGCACACGGTTTTCTCCAATGTCGACCTAACTATTAGTCGCGGCGACAAGGTGGCGTTCGTCGGGAGGAACGGTGAAGGGAAAACCACACTGGTGAAATGTATAATGGGCGAGATTCCTTATGACGGCCGACTGGAAATCGGACATAATGTCCGTATCGGATATTTCGCACAAAATCAGGCGCAACTCTTAGATGAGAGCTTGACCGTATTTGAAACGATTGACCGTGTGGCGGTGGGCGACGTCCGTCTGCGGCTGCGTGACATCTTGGGCGCATTCATGTTCGGCGGCGAAGCATCGGATAAAAAGGTGAAAGTATTGTCGGGCGGGGAGCGCACGCGTCTGGCCATGATTAAACTATTGCTTGAACCGGTGAACTTTCTAATCCTTGATGAGCCGACCAATCACTTGGATATGCGTTCTAAGGACGTGCTGAAAGATGCTATACGGGATTTTGACGGAACGGTCATCGTAGTTAGTCACGACAGAGAGTTTCTGGACGGACTCGTAAGCAAGGTCTATGAATTTGGTGAAGGGAAAGTGCGTGAACATCTGGGTGGCGTGTATGATTTCTTACGGAAAAAACAGATAGAGAATCTGGCGCAGTTGAATACGACTACCGTTGAAATCGTGCGGGAAAGTTCCGAACCGTCGGATGCCCGTTTGAGCTATGAAGCACAAAAGGAGTTGAACAAACGCGTGAAGAAGATAGAGCGACAAGTAGCGGAGTGCGAATCGGAGATTCATGACACCGAGTCGGCTCTTTCTATTTTGGAATATCAGTTGGCGGCCGGATCGACAGACGCCGCTTTGTATGAACGACACGGCAAACTAAAATGTCAATTGGACAAGGCCGTTAATACTTGGGAGCTATTGGCAACCGAATTAGAGCAAATTAAATCTTAAAAATATGTATGACAATGAAAAGGAAACTTTACGTATCATCAATTATTGCATTGACTCTTATGATGGCCGGATGCAATAATGTAACGAAGGCGCCGTTGGGTGCGGGTATTCAATTGGCAAATTTGGATACGACAGTTAGTCCGGGAACAGACTTTTACGAATATGCGTGCGGTGGTTGGATTAAATCTCATCCGCTGTCCAGCGAGTATGCTCGGTTCGGTTCGTTTGATTATTTGGCGGAAGAGAATCGTAAGCAACTACGCGGAATCATTGAGGAACTCAGTCGCGGACAATATCCGGATACGACATTGCAGTACAAGATAGGCTTGCTCTATAAAATGGCTATGGATGAAACCAAATTGGACGGTGACGGCGTAGAACCGATTATGCCGTTGTTGGCTCGTATCGCGTCCATTGATACGCGTACCGAGCTGATTCGCATGATCGGCCAGATGCATAGCATGGGAATGCGCCCGTTTTTCGGATTTTACATCGGAGCAGACGATAAGAACAGCGTCATGAATATTGCGCACGTATCGCAAGGCGGACTGGGCATGGGCAATCGTGACTATTACTTGGAAGAAGACGATCGTTCGCGACTGATTCGAAACAAGTATGACGAGTTAATACATAAATTATTCGGTTTGTCCGGTTTCGATGGCGATGTCATCGTGCAAGCACGAACGGACATAATGGATTTAGAAACTCGGATAGCAAAAGCTTCGCGTTCGCGCGTTGAAATGCGCGACCCGCAACGCAACTATAACAAGCTGACGCTGCAAGAAATGGGCAAATATACCAAAACGTTTGACTGGAACGCTTACTTTGCCGGATTGGGTATCACTCCGCCTGCCGATATGAACGTAGGACAACCCGAAGTGCTGGCCGTGATAGCGGATCTAATCATGACGCAGCCCATCGTGAAACTGAAAAACTACCTGCAATGGAATCTGATTCGCTCGTCGGCTTCATTTTTGAGCGATGATTTTGTCATGGCCTCTTTCAACTTTTTCGGTAAGACACTGACCGGACGGGAAGAGCTGCAACCTCGTTGGAAGCGTGCGGTCGAAGCGGTAGACGGCGCGTTGGGAGAAGCTGTCGGACAGATATACGTAGAGAAATATTTCCCGCCGGCCGCCAAAGAACGTATGACGCAATTGGTGCATAACCTGCAAACGGCGTTGGGCGAACGTATCCAAAATTTAGAATGGATGAGCGAAGAAACAAAAACAAAGGCATTGGAGAAACTCGGGACGTTCTACGTGAAAATAGGATACCCCGATAAATGGAAAGATTACAGTGGTCTGATGTTTGAGAATGATTCTTATTGGGCTAACATGATGCGGGCAACGATGTTCGAGGTGCACGACATGCTTTCGAGGCTTGGTAAACCTGTGGACAAAGACGAATGGGGTATGACTCCTCAGACCGTAAATGCCTATTATAATCCGTCAACGAACGAAATCTGCTTCCCTGCGGGCATACTTCAGTATCCTTTTTTCGATATGAATGCGGATGATGCCTTTAATTACGGTGCTATTGGCGTCGTTATCGGGCATGAAATGACGCACGGCTTTGATGATCAGGGACGGCAGTTCGATAAGGATGGAAACCTGAAAGATTGGTGGACGACGGCAGACGCCGATAAGTTTACGCAGCGCGCGCAGGTAATGATTGACTTTTTCGATAAAATAGAGGTAGCACCGGGTGTACAAGCTGACGGTAAATTGACGCTGGGTGAGAATATTGCCGATTACGGTGGCTTGCAAGTTTCGTTTCAAGCGTTCAAAAATGCAACAAAGGATAATCCGTTGCCGGATAAGCTCGGATTTACGCCCGAGCAGCGCTTTTTCATTGCTTATGCCGGCGTATGGGCGGCCAATATTCGGGCTGCCGAAGTGCTTCGTCGGACGAAGAACGATGTTCATTCATTAGGCGAATGGCGTGTCAACGGGGCATTGCCTCAAATCGGTGCGTGGTATGACGCGTTCCACATTACGGCGAAAGATCCGATGTTCGTTCCCGTAGAAAAGCGTGTATCAATTTGGTAGTATTGTAAAACAATTGATACCTTTGCGCATCTTAATAACAACAGTACCGTAGAATATGTCGGAAGGAAAGAGAATTAAAACCGCCTTAGTGTCGGTTTATCACAAAGAAGGCTTGGATGAAATCATTACCAAGCTGCATGAAGAGAGAGTTCAGTTTATATCTACAGGCGGCACGCGTCAGTTTATCCAATCGTTAGGCATTGCATGCCAGGCGGTAGAAGATTTGACGACGTATCCTTCGATTCTGGGAGGACGCGTGAAGACGCTGCATCCGAAAGTCTTTGGTGGTATCCTTTGCCGCCGCGAACTGGAACAAGACATGCAGCAAATAGAAAAATATGAGATTCCCGAGATAGATTTGGTCATCGTTGATTTGTATCCCTTCGAAGCTACTGTGGCTTCGGGAGCCGACGAGGCGGCGATCATAGAGAAAATTGACATTGGCGGTATATCCTTGATACGTGCGGCGGCCAAGAATTACAACGATGTGGCTATCGTGGCTTCGCAACAACAGTACAAACCGTTGTTGGATATGCTCATGGAGCACGGAGCGACTACCACGTTGGAAGAACGTCGTTGGTTGGCGAAAGAAGCGTTTGGGGTATCTTCCTATTACGATACGGCGATATTCAATTACTTCGACAATGCGGAAGATACGGCTTTCCGTAGTGCGTTTGATCATCAAAAGGCGTTGCGATACGGAGAGAATCCGCATCAACGCGGTTATTTCTATGGAAATCTGGATGCCGTTTTCGATCAAATACACGGGAAAGATATTTCCTATAATACTCTGGGAGATATAAATGCCGCGATAGAACTGATAGACGTCTTTGACGAAACGACGTTTGCCATTCTGAAGCACAACAAT
>JAISIB010000140.1 GCA_031262265.1 Prevotellaceae bacterium | reverse complement strand
ACCGCAACTCCGAGGTATCGAAAAGACACTGCGCTTACAATTATAGACAGGTTACGGTTTGGTTACCGAAAGGTGTCCGAACGCGGCTTTAAGATGTCGTTTGCCTGTCGTTGCAGGAGCATAAAAAAAGCCCGTTAGAACCTATCCTAACGAGCTTTTGTCTTTCCTTTGTCCGCGCTCGGCGTTTGCTCCGGCGGAGAGAGAGGGATTCGAACCCCCGGAACCTTTCAGTTCAACGGTTTTCAAGACCGCCGCAATCGACCACTCTGCCATCTCTCCCGTTATTTAGTCTCTTTTTCCGGTAAAAGCGGTGCAAAGGTACTATTCCTTTTCAATTTAGCAACTACCTAATCCCGTTTTTTCGGTGATAAACCCGTACATTTGCCGCACAAAGCAAGCCCGAGCGCATGATATATCCGAATAATTTCGAACAAAAAATAGGTTTCGACCGCATTCGTCAACTTCTGGCGGCTCATTGTTTAAGTCCTCTGGGAGCGGAACGAGTGGACGAAGTTTCTTTTTCCGACCGCTATGCGACGGTAGACGAATGGCTTCGTCAGACGTCCGAGTTCGTCCGCATCTTACAAGCAGCCGATGCTTTCCCCGATCAATATTTCTTCGACGTACGTCCCTCGTTGCAGCGTATACGCGTAGAAGGTATGTACCTCAGTGAAAACGAGGTGTTTGATTTGCGCCGATCGTTAGAGACTATTCGCGACATCCTGCGTTTTCTGGTGAGCGAGACGGATGAAACGCCGTATCCGGCCTTACATCGTTTGACGGAGGGGGTCATGGCTTTTCCGAAACTCATTCAAACGATTGATCGCATTCTGGATAAGTATGGTAAGGTAAAAGATACGGCATCGTCCGAACTGCAACGCATTCGCCGCGAACTGGCCGGTGCGATGAATGGTATATCGCGCACGCTGAATCGTATTTTGCACGCCGCACAATCGGATGGCATCGTAGAAAAAGATGTGGTGCCGGCGATGCGTGACGGGCGTTTAGTCATACCCGTCGTGCCCGGACTGAAAAGAAAAATCAAAGGTATCGTGCACGATGAGTCGGCTACTGGCAAGACCGTGTTTATAGAGCCGACGGAAGTGGTAGAAGCTAACAACCGGATTCGCGAATTGGAGAATGAAGAGCGGCGCGAGATTATTCGCATCCTGACTGCTTTCAGCAACAGCGTTCGTCCGGCCATTCCCGAGATACTCAACTCATACGTTTTCTTAGCCGAAATAGATTTAATCCGTGCGAAAGCGAAATTAGCGATGCAAATGAATGCCCTATTTCCGTCGCTGACAGACGCATGTCTGCTTGATTGGCGATCGGCCGTGCATCCGCTGCTCCGGCACTCATTGGCAAAGCAAGACAAACAGGTCGTACCGCTGGATATTGAACTGGCTGCGCCCGCGCAGCGTATATTGATTATTTCCGGTCCCAATGCCGGCGGCAAATCCGTCTGTTTGAAAACGGTCGGACTGTTGCAGTATATGTTGCAATGCGGCTTACCGATTCCCATACACGAGAGTAGTCGCGCCGGCATTTTCAAGCATATCTTCATAGATATAGGCGATGAACAATCCATTGAGGACGATTTGAGCACTTACTCCTCGCATCTGACCAATATGAAAGCGATGATGCGTCATTGCGACGGAGAAAGTTTGATTTTAATCGATGAATTTGGTGGCGGCACCGAGCCGCAAATCGGCGGAGCCATAGCCGAAGCCGTTTTGAAGCGTTTCAATTCAAGCGGAGCGTATGGCGTAATTACTACACATTATCAGAACTTAAAACATTATGCCGAAGATCACGAGGGAATCCGCAATGCGGCGATGCTATACGACCGGCATTTGATGCGGCCGTTGTTTCAACTGCAAATAGGCAACCCGGGCAGCTCGTTTGCCGTGGAGATTGCGCGCAAAATAGGATTGCCGGAAGAAGTCATTGCCGATGCTTCCGAAATCGTAGGGAGCGTATATATCAACGCCGATAAGTATTTACAAGACATCGTACGCGACAAGCGTTATTGGGAAACGAAAAGACAAGAGATTCGACGTCAGGAGAAACAGATGGAGGCGACGATAGCTCGCTACGAAGCGGATACGAAAGAGTTGCAGCAGTCGCGCAAAGAAATCATACGACAAGCCCGAGAGCAGGCGGAACAATTGTTGCAAGAAACCAATGCGCGGATAGAGAATACCATACGGGAAATCAAGGAGGTACAGGCCGAGAAGACCAAAACCCGCGAGATCCGGCAAGAACTGACGGAGTTTCAGCAACAACTTACTGAGAAAAAAGAACAACATACCGAGAAAAAAACACGAGCGGGTGAGAAAAAGAAACCGTCGACCGTCAAAAAGAAGCCAATCCCTCAGGCGGCACCCATTACTCTCGGAGATACGGTGCGCTTGAAAGGGCAAACGGCCATCGGTCACGTATTGGAGTTGAATGACAAACAAGCCGTAGTGGCGTTCGGCCATTTGAAAAGTACGGTCTCCCTCGATAGATTGGAGCATGCCCAAACTTCGCAGCAAACGTCCGTAAGTAGGGCTTCCGTCGGCAGCAGGACGCATGATAGCATGTACGAGAAAAAACTAAATTTCAAGCAAGACTTGGACGTACGCGGTATGCGCGGCGACGAAGCGTTGCAGGCCGTCAGCTATTTTATAGACGATGCGATCCTTATTGGTATGCAACGTGTACGTATCCTGCACGGAACGGGCACAGGAATCCTGCGTCAATTGATACGCTCCTATTTGAAGACAGTCGGCGGCGTTCGCCATTTCGAGGACGAGCACGTGCAGTTGGGAGGGGTAGGCATTACGGTCGTTGATTTACTTTGAAAATTAAATACCTTATAGATAGATATGGACAACAATCTGACAAATGACAAACCGGTACTGTCGAGTGATACGACGCCGGTTTCTACGCACATTCGCGTATTTAGTTACAATGCAACTGAACTGGAAGAAACGGCCGGCAAGACGTTGGACGCCGTCGCTCATCTGTTAGTTGACGACAGAATTAACTGGCTACTTGTCAACGGACTAAAAGATACGGAGACGATCCGGCAATTGTGCGAGCATTTCAGCATCAATTATCTGGTTCTGCAAGACATCTTGAACACCGACCATGCGACGAAAATCGAAGAGTTCGATGCCTACACGGTCGTTATTCTGAAACTATTCAAACCTTGCAAGGACTTGTTGAGAGAAGATATACAGATGCAGCAACTATGTATTATACAAGGGAGCAATTACATACTGACTTTCTTGGAGAATGACACACCGTTCTTCGACAACGTCATAGCTGCTTTGCGTAACAACACGCTACATATCCGCAGCCGACAGAGCGACTATCTGCTGAGCGTCCAAATGAACAACGCCATGCGCAACTATACGCAGTACGTACTGGATATTGACGATGCGATGGAAGACTTGGAAGAAGTATTGCTTGACATCAATGCCGATGCGCGTGACTTAGGAATACAAATTCAGTCGATTCGTCGAAAATATATACAGATAAAGAAATCCGTCGTGCCGTTGAAAGAACAATTTACCCGTCTGTTGCACAGCGAAAACAAGCTCACGCATAAAGTGAACCGCGAATTTTTCATCGACGTCAACGATAATTTACAGCTCGTACTGCAAACGATCGACGCCTGCCGTGAGACGTTGTCTTCGCTGGTAGACATATACCTTTCGAGCAACGACTTACGCATGAATGATATAATGAAACGACTGACAGTCGTGTCTACGATCTTCATACCTTTGACTTTTCTGGTCGGCGTCTGGGGAATGAACTTCCAAAATATGCCCGAACTTGAACTAAGACACGGTTATCTTTTTGCTTGGATACTGATGGTGGTCGTCGGCGTCATCATCTATTTTTATTTCAAACGCAAACGCTGGTATTAGCGGGTGAGAAAATAAAATAGCACACCCGCTTACGGAGACAACAAGGTAAGTTATTTTGCGCTGCCGGTATGTACGGACGCCGACTTAGCTTCTGCCGGATCCCAGCCAAGTCATTTTGCGCCAGAAACCCTCGAAAATCCCATGTGAATGGTGTCGTAGCCACCACGTGCAGAACCATAGTTGAAGCAAAACGAAAGCGATGCCGAAAAGGAAGCTATATGTCTTTGTCATATAGACACCTAAGTTAAGTCCCCAGTGGTAGAAAAGAGCAGATCCCATGATAGATTGCCACAAATAGTTGGTCATACTCATCTTCCCGTAGGGGGCGAAGCGCATAAGGAACGTGCGATCTTTCACGCGATAGAATACCATCCACAAACCGGATACGAGCATTGCCGTAAAGCTCAGGTTTTTCATAGCGTATAGCCATTGGGTAAGCGGCTGCTGAATGCTCGTAGTCGTCACGAAATCGGGTATCATTAGGTAGAGTCCGTAGAGCGGAAAGAAGGCAACCAACGAATAACCCAACGTTTTCAACCAGCTATTTTCATAGTTTTCGCTCCATACGAACAGTTCTTTGCGCCCGATCCAAAGCCCTAAGAGGAAGAGACCGGCGGTTTGCGTCAATCTGCCGTGTTCAAACGACCACCAGAAGTTAGCTAACTGTCCGACGGTCAGATTCATGCGCACGGTCTCTAAGAACGAGCCTGTCCCTTGCACTTGGTATGCCAACCCGAAATAGTAATCGCCGAGACTGCGACCCATCGGTCGTTCGGGGCTTACCAGACCGTAGAAAAGGTTGGCTAAATCGATGGGCTGTATCAACAGAATAATGGCTATTATCAGAAGTGCGCGATTGTTCAATCGGCAACACAACGGTAAGATTAGTCCGAGTACGGCGTACATGGTGAGTATTTCGCCGGTAAAGAAGCATGCGTTGACTTGGCCGATAAGAAACAACCACATCAATCGCCACAGAAACCGCAAGCGAAAATCTTTGCCGCGTCGCCGCTGGTTATCGTCTTGGATGTAGAAGCTAAAACCGAATAAGAGAGCGAATACCGCGTAGGCCTTGCCACTGAATGCAAAGAACATGCCGTCCCAGATCGCAGTGTCGGTGAATTTCATCCATTCAAAAGGAAACGTTTCGGGGAAGAAGTAATAATTAAAATGTTCGATACTGTGTAGCAAAATAATGCCCATCACAGCAAAGCCGCGCAGAACGTCTGCAATATCTACGCGTGAGTGAGGTTGAGTGTTCATGATATAATTTTTAAAGTTTATACGGTCTGTTGACAAAGGACGACGGCCGAACGGGCAGGTATATAGAGCTTCAGCCACTCTTTGCCGGCCTCCTTATATATAGCGTCGTAGTTCGTAAAATGCTTGACGGTATCGTCTGCCGATCCGTAACCGCCAAAGAGCGGATTATCGGTGTTCAGAACAACATCGTAGGTTCCCGGCGCCACGAGAAATCCGTAATCGGCAAAGGAACGCTTGGGATTGAAATTGAAGACAAAAACAAATTTGTCACGTCGATACGCTAAGATCTGATCGGAATCGCTGTGCCAAATCTCCATGATTGTTGTTTTCTCAAAGTGAGGAACCGAACGAATCAAGCGCAACATGGCGGCGTCAAAGTCGCCTAAATAATGATACACGAGGCGTTGATTGTCCACTAAACTCCATTGTCGGCGTGCATACTTATATGACCATCCGTTTCCCGCACGCGGAAAATCAATCCACTCGGGGTGGCCGAATTCGTTACCTATGAAGTTGAGATAACCTCCGTTGATAGTAGTCGCCGTTAATAAGCGTATCATTTTATGCAAAGCGATGCCGCGCGAAACAGTGTAGTTCTCGTCTCCTTTTTGCATGTGCCAATACATATCAGAATCAATCAACCGAAAAATAACGGTTTTGTCGCCAACCAATGCTTGGTCGTGGCTTTCCACGTAGGAGATTGTTTTTTCATCGGCACGCCGGTTGGTAACTTCCCAAAAGAGAGTGGAAGGTTTCCAGTCCTCGTCTATGTGTTCCTCAATGAGTTTGATCCAAAAATCGGGGATATTCATTGCCATTCGATAGTCGAATCCGTAACCACCGTCCTTAAATGGCGTCGCCAGACCCGGCATGCCCGACACTTCTTCGGCAATGGTGATAGCGTGCGGATTCAATTCGTGTATCAACTTATTGGCCAACGTCAAATAACAAATAGCGTTATCGTCTTGTCTGCCGTTGTAATAATCCGCATAACTATTGAAAGATTCGCCCAGCCCGTGAGTATAATAAAGCATCGACGTGACTCCGTCGAAGCGAAAGCCGTCAAAATGATATTCGTCCATCCAATATTTGCAGTTGGAAAGCAGAAAATGCAACACCTCGTTCTTTCCGTAGTCGAACAGTAGAGAATCCCACGCCGGATGTTCACGGCGGCCGCCTGAATAAAAGTATTGATTGAGGTCGCCGGCGAAGTTACCAAGTCCCTCGGCTTCGTTCTTGACGGCATGCGAGTGGACGATGTCCATAATAACGGCCAATCCCATCCCATGCGCCGCATCTATCAAAGCTTTCAACTCATCGGGCGTACCGTAGCGCGACGATGCGGCGAAGAAACTGGATACATGGTATCCGAAGCTACCGTAATACGGATGTTCCTGAATGGCCATAATCTGGATGCAATTGTATCCGGCGGCAACGATACGCGGCAGAATGTGCTCGCGAAACTCATCGTACGTGCCGACACACTCTGCTTCTTGCGCCATGCCTATATGACATTCGTAGATAAGGAGAGGAGACGTTGTTTTAGGGAGTGTATTTCGGAAGACGTAAGGAACATCGGGCGACCATACTTGTGCGGCGAACAAGTAGGTATGCGGGTCTTGTACGACGCGCGTTGCCCATGCCGGAATACGTTCGCCGCATCCGCCGTCCCATTGTATTTGTAGTTTATAATAGTCGCCGTGACGGAACGTATCGTGGGACAAATTGATTTCCCATATCCCGTTGTCTAACTTAGTAAGCGCATAATGTTCATCCGGTTGCCAATTGTTGAAACTACCGATGATGTATATACGAGTCGCATGCGGCGCCCATTCGCGAAGTACCCAGCCATCCTCTGTACGGTGCAGACCAAAATATAAATATCCCGATGCGAAGTCGGACAGCGTGCCGTCAATGCCTGTCAATTCCTTTTCTTTCCGCGACGCGCGCTCGTGTAGTCCGCGAATGTTCTCTTCATAAGGCTGTAGCCAAGGGTCATTCGTTCTCCTCATAATCGTCTATGGTGTAGTTGACGAAATCGAGGAATCGCTTCATCTGTCGACAGGTAGCCGCCAGATTTTGCTGTACGTCCCGATCCGAGAAAAACGTATCCGGAACAAAGCGGGTAGCGCAGTAATCTTTCGGTTGTAAGTAGGTAATGTATGGAAAATCTTTGGGAAACCCTTTGGGTATGGTCTTGATGCGCGTATCTCCTATCGTAGGAAAATAACGGGTGAATGCGGGATCTTCCACGATGGCGCGAAATTCATCGATATTCTCATACACAGCTTGGCGCAACAGATGCAATAGTTTCGGCGAAGGATTCCATGCGCCGCCCGAAAGTAAAGAGTTGTCCGGTTGTACGTGGATGTAATAGCCGCCGTGCTGTGACTTTTTGCCTTTCGGATTGATGTATGCACCAAAATGTTGTTTGTAAGGGGTTTTATCGGTTGAGAAACGAATGTCGCGATAGATGCGGTAAATACAATCTTTGGGACGAAGTTCTTTCACGCTGTCGTCAAATTCGGCAATGGTCAGGATAGATTCCTGTACGAATTGCTCAAACTCGGCCGATGCGGCATCGTAACGGTCGCGATTAGCCTTAAACCATTCACGGTCGTTGTGTGCGCTCAGACTTTTTAGAAAGTCAAAAATTAGAGGACTGTTCATCGTGCAAACGTTTGGGTTAGATATAAAACGCGAGCAAAAGTAGCTATTTCTTCCATGAAACAGGCAAGATGCCTCAAAATTGTTAAAGTAAGGGAGCGATTAAACGCATGAGGGATTCCATTACTTTTTGATAAAGGGGACGTTTTTGCCACGTACGCAGTTTAATTTGCCGGCAGTCTTGCTGATCGCGCAAGAAAATGTGGTGCAATTGTTCACAAACGTCTTTATCGTACATAAATAAGTTGGCTTCAAAGTTATGTTCAAAGCTGCGGAAATCTACATTCGTTGAACCAACCGTTCCGAAAGCGTCATCCGATACCATGAGCTTGGAATGTAAAAATCCCTTCTGGTAGAAAAAAACTTTAGCTCCGGCCGTCAGCATATCTTTAACGTACGAATATGTTCCCCAACACGTAAATCGATTATCAGTATGCTCCGGAACCATTAGACGAATGTCTACTCCTGCCAATGCCGCCGTTTGTAGTGCGGAAAGAATAATGTCGTTGGGCAAAAAGTAAGGCGTCTGAATGTAGAAATAGCGTTTGGCAGAACTAATAGCAAGCGTCAAACCTTGCATAATATCCTTCCATTTTCCGACAGGAGAGCCGGTAACGACTTGCGCCAGCGCGCCGCCTTGATTAGCAATGTGCGGAAAATAACGTTTGGCAACAGGTATAGGCGGATGATCGGTGGCGTGCATATCCAACAAAAAAGTAGTTTGCAGTCCGTGCACGGCTTTGCCTCTCACCAGCAAATGCGTGTCGCGCCAGATACCGAAAGCGGTGCCTTTCAAGTAACGTTCGGCCAAGTTCATACCGCCGATAAATCCGACCTGTCCGTCAATGATGACAATCTTATGATGATTGCGATAGTTGACGCGACTCGTCAACAAGGGAAAACGCACTTCAAGAAAAGCATGCACCTGTATCCCGGCTTGTTTCATAGGCTCAAAGAAACAAGCAGGCACGCGCCAACAACCTACGTCGTCATAAATAACGCGAACTTCTATTCCTTCTCGCGCTTTGTCAATAAGTACGTCGCGTATCAGACGACCGACGGCATCGTTTGCAATGATATAATATTCAAGGTGAATATAACGTTTGGCTTTGTAGAGTTCCCGTATAAGCGCATGTACTTTGCCGTATCCGTCGGTGAATATCTCAACGGCATTGCCTTCAAACAAAAAAGACTGATTGGTTTCCTGAAAGAAAGTAACGAGGCGTTGATACCGGTCTTGCAGATTGAATTCTTCCTGTGCCTCGTACTCGGCCAGCGGCTTACGCAACAAACGGGTGTAGCCTTTCTTGCTAATCAGGCGACGACGACGGGTGGATTGGCCGAAGAAGAAGTAAAACACAAGCCCGACGATAGGCAGGAACATGAGTGCTAATATCCATGCGATAGCCTTTACCGGATTCCGATTTTCCAGTAAGACTACGATGACCGTCGCTAAGATAAGTACAAAGTAAATTGATTTTAATCCGACGTTAGCTATTGTTACCCATTCCATATATACGCAAAACAAAGGCTTATGCGGGGTCAAATATAGAGATTGTCTCGCATAAGCCTTCGTCTTTTAGCGTTAATTTTTAGCGCGGACCGCCAAAACCGCCGCCGCCACCGAAGCCGCCCGGTCTGCCACCACCGGGAGGTCCTCCGGCAGGAGGCCCGCCGCCGGGAGGCGGATCCATGGGGCGTTGCCCAGGTTGAAAGTCTCCGCGTTGCATTCGGCGTTGATTGCGCATTTGTTGGCCGCCAAGCGTGTTCAAGCGGTAAACGAGGCTCACCATAAAGTAACTTCCCAACATATTCGTTTGGCTATCTGTCGTCATCGCTGCGCTTGTCGTACGACTCAAATTGGTTTGCTGTTGCAGAATATCGTAGAAGCGTACGCGCAACATGGCAGCATTGCCACGCAAAAAAGATTTTGAGAGTTGGGCGTTCCATAATAATTCAGGTTTATTTAAGTCGCCGCTATATCCTTCTTTAATACGCCAATTTATATCGGTTGAGAAGTTTATGCCCCATGGGAATGTGATATTCGTATTTCCGCCTAACGTATAGTCGTACGTTTCGCGATTGACGTTCGAGTTGATATTGTTGCGCGTCAGACTGTAATCAATGCCTGCATTCAGACTAATATCCCATGTGTTGGCGCGATAGTTACCTCGCAAACGCTCACCTAAACGTAAACTTCGCATCTTACTCAACGTCGCAAATTCAATCGGATTCTCCAAAAAAGCTTCTTTGCTATACCCTTCGACATCCGTATTCCCTTCGTAGCTCACAGATTCGTTAATCATTACGTTCGCGTTCGACATGATAGTGAATCTCTGATTCTTCAACGGAGTACTAAATCCGAGGAAACCACCCAAATTCCAGTTACCGTTGATATTGGCACGCTTCGATAGGTTCGCACCGTTCACGGGGTCGACTACACGGATGTTTGCAATGTTATCATCTGTCCGTGCATAGAAAATATTAGCGTTGTAACTCAACATACTCGTGGCGAAGTAGCGATTATATGTCATCATGATGTTCTGACTAAACGAAGGTTTTAAGTCCGGATTACCGTAACTTTCGTTCATCGGGTCGCTAATGTCAATCACAGACTTCAAGTCGTTCACACCCGGCGCGCTCGTTTGTCCGCTATACCGTACCATGAGCATGTGTTGCCTATTGAAGTTATAGCGGAACATGGCATTTGGCGAGAAGTTCGTTACATTTTGCTTAACGACGCCTTCGCCATAGCCGATGTCTTGGTGCACGGTTTCATACGGACCGACGAGCGTATGACTTTTCGAGATCTGCGGCGTCATTCGTACGCCGATATTGTACATCATTTTGTCGGTATGAATACCGGTCAGTGAGATGCCGATACGATGCTGGTCGAAATAGTTCTCTACTTCCGAGCTGACGGAATCCGTGCGCTGCAAATCGCTCAGATCCGGCAGTATTCCCATAATAAAGTCGTATTCTTTGATGTCGTAGACATACGAACGTGAATCCCGCTTCTGATGTGAAAATTGATATTCTGCTTGCAAAAAGTGATTCTTAAAGAGAGGCTCCGTATAAGATGCCGAGATAGAGTAATTTCCATTGCCACTGGCACCATCCGTATAGCGATAATATTTGTAAAGGCTATCCAAACCGGTCGACAACGCAGTTCGTCTGGATTCCGTCAACGATTGTTCCCACGCATCGTTCTCTCCGTCGGAGTAGCCGAAGTTGCCTCGTACGGTGAAGTTACGTCCGCTTTTCCCGAACTTACGGTAAAGTTCCAATCGACCGTTGAGCGAGAGATTGTCGTTGCGTCCCATACTACCGGAGTTCTGCCTGTTAATCAACTGAGTAAAGGCTTCGTCGGTAGCTTGCTCGGATGTATTCGAACTATTCGACTTCGTTTTCGACCACGAAACGTTCGGTCTGAAAATAACGGTAGTCAGTGAGTCTATTGTCCACTCCATACGAATGTCGGCGCGCAGGTCATGGCGTACGCGATTATATCCGAAATTGGAATTACCATACATGGAAGTTTCATTGGCCAGCGTTTGATCCGTATAACTCTGTGTGAGCGCATCATTGTTGGAGTAGCCGTATTGAATGTTTCCGCCGAATTCTATATTTTTGATTTCGCGAGCGAAATTCATACCGAGCGTACGACTCGCAGTCACGCCCGTACCGGCACGACCTCGTCCCATTCCGGCACCGGAGTCGCCGAATTCTCCAGAACCTCTGCTGTTCGTATTGTTAGCACCCCCGATAAAGGTCAGCGTATTGTCATCTTGAAACTGATTGATGTTAGCCGTCACTTCATAGCGTTGTTTATTTCCCAAACCTGCGGCGAATGTTCCGACCCAACCCTCTTTCATTCCCTTCTTTACCGTCAGGTCGAGCACGTTCTCCTGTTGTCCATCGTCAATGCCGGTCAGTCTGGCATTGTCGCTTTGGCGTTCGTAGGTTTTCACGTTCTCTACCATGTCTGCGGGCAGATTTTTAAGAGCTACGGTCGGGTCATCTGAGAAAAACTCTTTCCCGTCCACTAATATTTTGGATATATCGCGACCGTTGAGCGTCACCGTTCCGTTGTCCGATACTTCTACGCCCGGCATCTTCTTGACCAAATCTTCCAACATGGCACCTTCTTGCGTACGATAAGCAGCAGCGGAGTATGATATCGTGTCTCCTTTCACTTGTACGGGAGGAGCCTGAGCCGTAATCACGGCTTCTTCCAACAAGACGGTATTTTCATTTAATACCACCCTTCCTACGTTGACAGAGGTAGGACTACTATTCAATTGTATGGGCGCATTATGAGTAACATAACCGACGTAGCTGATTTTTAACACGTATTTCCCGGGAGCTACTTTTGGCAACGAGAATTGTCCGTTGCTTTCGGTAGCGACGCCGGTGACCATCGTACTATCCGGTAAGGAGAGTAGCTGGACGGTGGCTTGTATGGCCGGTTGATTGGAGTCTCCTTCTATCACACTGCCTGCAACCGTGATCGTGTGTGGCTGCTGTTGAGCGAAAAGTAAGGCGGTACTCAACCCGAGTACCCACAATAAGATTGTTCGTTTCATTGTTATTTGCTGCTTTGGTTAGCGGTTGATTTTTTGACGGAGTCCGCCCATAAAGGTTTAACCGGATAACATTTTTTACAACAACGAAAGGTTTGTTGTATCAGGGCTTCTCACTCTGCGGGATAGGCAATGTCTACCAAGAAAAGTGCCTGTCCGGGTACGGACATCCCTGCGGCACAACGATCTCTACGCTCTATAACTTTTCTGAAATCCGATACGGATAGTTTACCTGCGCCTACCTCTATCAAGGTACCTACGATGGCGCGCACCATATTCCGGAGAAATCGGTCGGCTTGGATAGTAAATCGCCATGTATAGGTATCTGTCTGTACCCACTCGGCGGTCATGATTCGGCAGTCATTCGTTTTCACATCCGTATGCAGTTTGCTGAAACTTGTAAAGTCTGTGTATTCAAACAAAGTTTGTGCGGCTTCGTTCATTCGGACGAAATCAAGCGAACGATGTATATAATAGGAATATGCGCGTAAGAACGGATCTTTTCGTAGGGTAATATAATAGTGATAAGTGCGCGAAATGGCATCGAAACGGGCATGTGCATCCGGTTTTACCTTTCGTATGCGATAGACGCCTATATCTGCCGGCAGCATCCGGTTTAGTTTGGTCGCAACAACCTCCGTTTCCAACTCTTCTGTGTGGTCGAAATGCGCCACCATCAGGCGTGCATGCACACCCGTGTCGGTGCGACCGGCACCCGTAACGGTCGTTGGAGCTTGTAAGGCAGTTGTCAGTGCTTGGGTCAATACTTCTTGTACGCTGATGCCGTTGGGTTGTATTTGCCAACCGTGATAGCGTCCGCCGTCATAAG
>JAISIB010000014.1 GCA_031262265.1 Prevotellaceae bacterium | reverse complement strand
TCAGTAACTTTTTAAAACCATTACCAAATGAGAAAAACTTTCTTGGCTGCCGGCGCATTGCTTTGCCTGAGCCTCAGCGTATCCGCACAAGTTAAACTTACTTTCAACCCCGACAAAGGTGCGACCTACTTGTACACTTCCGAATCAAACAGCGAAGTCAAACAAAACATTATGGGACAAGATTTCGACATGAAACAATCAATGCGTATGTCAATGGAGATGAAAATCGCCGACAAAACCGCAACGGCCATTTCAGA
Organism: Prevotellaceae bacterium; assembly: GCA_031262265.1. Taxonomy (GTDB): domain Bacteria; phylum Bacteroidota; class Bacteroidia; order Bacteroidales; family Bacteroidaceae; genus JAISIB01. The sequence continues at coordinate 23,298 of JAISIB010000014.1, read as the reverse complement.
AGAGATTACGTTTAAATCAATGAAGTTGGAAATAGAATCTCCCATGTTCTCTTTGGGATACGACTCGGAGAATCCGAACAAAAGTTACGGAGAATATGACGGAATCATCAAAAGTATTTTAGGCGCGATGCCCGGAAAGAAATTTACCGCCAAGTTAGGTACTGACGGGAGCGTTACTTCCGTAGACGGCATGCAAGCCATCGTAGAAGAAATGACGAAGGCCGTAGCCGGCGACCAAATGGGAGAAATGTTAGTGCCTCAGTTAGCAGGCAATTTCTCTGACGAAGCCATGAAAGCGCAGTTGGAACAGAACAGCAAAATCTATCCGGCAAAAAGCGTAAAAGCGGGTGATACGTGGACGAACAAACTAAATGGGAATGCCTCAGGAGGAGTGGATTATACCATAGACATTACTTATACTTTGAAATCTACCGATGCAAAACAATCCGTCATTGAATGGAAAGGCACGATGAGTTCGAACACACAACTTTCGATTACGATGAACGGGACAACGACGCTGGATACCAAGACGGGAGTTCCCGTGCAGATAGACTATACGCTTGTGACCAAAGGCACGGTATCTGCGGAAGGCATGGACGTTGAAATGAGCAATACGGCGAAAAATAAAATCACTTATGTGAAGCTCTAACCGTACAGACGGCGCAGTAAATCCGGCCGGCCTAAGCGGCGAAGCGCAGCGACAATTCTTTTTTTCTCTTCGGGTTTATACCAGAAAAAGAATTGTCGCTGCGCTTTCTTTTCTTCTTGCGTATGCGCACTATATACCGGCTGTAACGTATAAGGATCTAAGCCTGTATACCACATCTCGGTGGCTGCTGTCATGGGCGTCGGCGTAAAGTCTTGTACTTGCTCCAAATGAAAATCCAACTGCTTCGTAATAACAGCCAACTCTGCCATATCCGTTTCGCGGCAGCCCGGATGACTACTGATGAAGTACGGTATCAATTGTTGCCGCAGATCTTCTGTTTTGTTCAAACGGTCGAACTGTCGCTTAAACTCCTCGAACAAACGAAACGGCGGTTTGCGCATCCAATGTAAGACTTCGTCGGAAGTATGCTCGGGTGCCACCTTCAACCGACCGCTGACGTGCTTCGTTATTAGTTCGCGCGTGTATTCAGCAGCCGCCCGACAAACGGCCGCATCTTTGTCTTTGTGAAGCAATAAATCATAGCGCACGCCACTACCGATAAAACTTTTCTTTACGGACGGTAAGGCGTCCACAGTTCTATATATTTCCAGCAACGGACGATGGTCGATATTCAAATTGGGACAAATCTGCGGATAAATACACGAGGGACGCTTACAACGATGACATTTGTTCTCGTCACGACCGCCCATCCTATACATATTAGCCGACGGGCCGCCTAAATCGCTCAGGTATCCCTTGAAATCCGGCAACTTCGTAATCTCATCAACCTCGTGCAAAATACTTTCTTTGCTACGACTTACGATAAATTTCCCCTGATGTGCCGAAATCGTACAAAAGGCACAGCCACCGAAGCAACCGCGATGCAACGTGACGGAATGTTTGATCATATCATATGCCGGTATGCGCTTCCCTTTATACTTGGGATGCGGCAAACGCGTGTAGGGCAAATCGAACGCAGCATCCAGCTCGCGTTCGCTCATCGGCGGATAAGGCGGATTAACAACGACGGTGTGTGCATCCACATCCTGCAACAGACGGGCGGCGGCGTATTTGTTGCTTTCTTCTTCAATGCGGCGAAAGTTTTCAGCTTGTTTTCGTTTATCTTTCAAGCAGGCTTCATGGCTATGCAAAACTATATCCGAAGCTTCCGTCCGTATCTTTTGCGAGGAGAGATAGACTGTTTGCGGCAAGTCGGTCGGTAACGTACCGTTTGCTTGTAGATAGCGTGCCGTTTCTACTACCGGCTTTTCGCCCATACCGTAGATAAGTAAATCCGCGCCGCTCTCACAAAGAATACTTGGGCGTAAACGATCTTGCCAATAGTCATAATGCGTCAGACGACGCATAGATGCTTCGATACCACCCAGCACTACGGGCACATCCGGATATAGTTTCTTTAATATCGTGCTGTAAACGATGCTCGGATACTCCGGCCGCATATCGTTTCGCCCGTCGGGCGTATAGGCGTCTTCGCTACGCAAGCGTTTATTGGCTGTGTACCGGTTCACCATGCTGTCCATGCAACCCGCCGATATTCCAAAGAACAAACGAGGCCGTCCAAGTTTACGGAAGTCCCGCAAATCGTCGCGCCAATTAGGTTGTGGCACGATAGCTACGTGCAATCCTTCTCTTTCAAGCACGCGTCCGATCACCGCCGCCCCGAAAGAAGGATGGTCGACGTACGCATCTCCACTGAACAGGATTACATCCGGTACTGTCCAGCCGCGCAATTCTATCTCTTTCTGAGTAGTGGGTAACCAATCTGTCAGTCTGCGCTCTCCTGACATTGGTTATACAGTTTAATCAACTGACTAAGCCCGTAGGCTTTCATGTACGCATGATAGATCACGTCGATGCACAGATCAAGTAAGGCCTTGCTGTCTTCTTCTTGGGCGGCAATCAACGCGCGCACGTTCAGGCGCAACTTTTCCAAGATGTCTTCATTGACAATACCTGTACTGTCTATCAGATTCCTAAACAACGCATACTTGCGAATAGTCTGCAAATGCTCGTTGCTGACCGCGATGGTGCGGCTTCCTTTGGGATTGGCTTGTATGAGGTACATAACTAAATAGTGAAAATTATTCCGATGCGTTTAATGAGTGATAGGCCGTCCAAGCACGAGCCGCCTCATCGGCCGCCCGTTTAAAATGCCAACCGGCCGTAGCGGTTTCTTCATAGATGGCGTGTTGTGCTTCGCGCATGCCGACCGAAGAGCATCCGATCTTAATACCGATACCATCTTTACTAAGATGTGGGCGCGTAGTATCGAAGCCCAACACGATGCCGCTTTCTCTTTGCAGCATGGTATCCGCTCTATCGGATAAGAAAACCGCAAAATAAGTCGTATCAGTATCGACGGTACAATATCCCGTCAAGACGGTATCACTCTCGGCTTGAATGGTGACGCCATGACGGCAACCCGTCACCGGTAGTTGCTCCATATATAACCGAGAAGTAGCGGTACGCGGAAAATAAACACGCCCGAACGCCGTATTCGGCGTCGCCGTCCACTCGGTGGCGATGTCGCCGCCAGACATCCATACGGAATAGTAGCCGGGACGTACCACTTCGAATCGATGTGCGAAGCTATGCTGCAAACTATCGGTCGTCGTAGGAAAGAGAGAAAGCAGTTTGTTGCCGACATATCTGAATAGGAATCCGGCAATCACCGAATCCGCGCGACAATACACGCCCGCCGTATTATTCACAGGACCCATTTCCACATTCCCGTCGGGATATGTCGCCGCCATGGATGAATACTCGTTATCCGACTCATCCAAACGTATATCGGACTTCATCGGAGTTTTCTCGACCGAGGGTTTCTTACCGCCGCAGGAGATACATAGAAGCGTGAAGATTGCGATCCAAAGACAGGCGTATCTGTTCATCTCTATCGTTTTATCGGGCAAAGATAGAATATTCTTCGCTCCGAGAAGCCGCCTTAAACGTAAATTTTCCTACGAGGATATTTTATTCCCCTCATAGGATATTCTATTTTCACGGTATCTTATTCTACGGACTTACGCGCATATACAAAGTAATGCCGTTTTTGATCCCATTTTATACTCAATTGTTAATAAATCAGCCAAATGTCCTTGAAAATATCAACCTTTTCTCCTACTTTTCCTATCGAATTGATAGAAATCGCTATCTTTGCCGCCGATTTAGAAGCGACACAAACAACAGTTTTATCAATACATTTCAAAATTCACTGCTTATGAATCTAAGAAAGCAATGGCTGGCAGCCCTACTCGCGTTATGCGTTGCGACTGCCGCCGCACAAACACCTCCTATCGTTAAAGGTATCGTAATTGCAGAAGAAGACGGGTTGCCAGTTATCGGCGCTACGGTCTTAATCGTTGGCACAAATATGGGTACCGCCACGGATTTCGACGGGAAATTCACGTTAGAAGACATCCCGTCCTCAGCCAAAGAATTACAAATCTCCTTTATCGGAATGGCGACGCAGATAGTGGCTATACAGCCCGAACTGCGTATCGTACTGAAAAACGATGCCGCACTGCTTGATGAAGTAGTGGTCGTGGCTTACGGAACAGCCAGCCGCAACGCACTGACCGGTGCCATCGCATCCGTCAATGCGGCCGAGATTGAGATGCGTCCCGTCACGAACGCAGCCGGCGCATTGGAAGGCTCGGCGCCGGGTGTACAGATCAACAACACCTACGGTGAGCCGGGTGCCAAACCGACCATTCGCATTCGCGGATTTGGTTCCATCAACGGAACAAACAATCCGTTAATCGTAGTAGACGGCGCCATCTTCGAAGGCAATCTGACGGACATCAGCAATTCGGACATCGAGTCTATCTCCGTATTGAAAGACGCTTCGTCAGCTGCGCTCTACGGAAACAAAGCGGCCAACGGCGTAGTACTTATCACCACGAAGAAAGGTAAAAGTGATCGTATCGGATTGCGGGTTAACGTGATGCAAGGTATCTATGGGCGCGGCATTCCCGAGTATGACCGCATCAACCAAACCAATTGGATGCAGACGTATCTAAAAGGTTATCAGCAATACTATCTCACCGATAAGAAACTGGATAAGGTAGCGGCAATGGACATGGCTCGCAAGACGCTCATCGCTAACGTCGTGAAGTATAACATCTACGACAAAGGCAACGAAGCTTTGTTTGACGACAATGGCAAACTGACGGCTTCCGTACTACCCGGTTACACGGACTTCAATTGGCAAGATCAGGTGGAACGAATGGGTTATCGCCAGGAATACGGATTTAGTGCAGACACTGCGGGCGAGCAATACGACATATTCGCTTCCGCTTCTTACCTGAACGAAAAGGGCTACGTGATAACGTCTGATTTCAACCGTCTCTCCGGTCGACTGAAAGCCAACCTACGTCCGCGCACGTGGTTGAAGACCGGTATGAACCTGACAGTATCTACGCAGCGTTCGTCCTTTGCCGATTCCGCCGAAGGCTCATATTCTATCAACCCGTTCTATACGGTGCGCATGATGGCACCCGTTTATCCGTATTATGCACACGATGCGCAGGGCGACATCATTCACGACGCCCACGGAGACCCTGAGTATGCTTTATACGCCAATTACTTGAAGAATCGCCACATCATCTACGAGTTGCTGCACGATAAGACGTTATTCGATCGCAGTACGATGAGCGGACAACTCTACGCCACCATTGATTTACCGAAAGGTTTCGCCGTTACATTAAAGGGCGTACTGAATACGATCGGCGAACATCGTACGGCATACAACAATCCGGTTATCGGCGACGGAGCCGGAAATAACGGACGACTAAACGCTTATGACCGGAAGAAGGATACCTATACCGTGTCGCAAGAACTAACGTGGCAGCACGACTTCGGTCGGCACCACATTGACGTATTGGCTGCGCACGAAGCGTTCAAGTACAAGTACACCAGCAATACTATTTATAAAACCAATCAGAAAATATCGGGCGACAACTACAACTTGTCTAACTTCGCACAGTTAACGGGAGCTAACGGCTACACTGACGTGTACACGACCGAAAGTTATCTGGGGCGCGTACGTTACGACTATAAGAACCGCTATTTCTTGGATGCTTCGTTCCGTCGTGACGGTTCTTCGCGCTTCTATCATCCGTGGGGCAACTTCTGGTCGCTGGGTAGCAGCTGGACAATTTCCGACGAGGCCTTTATGAAACCCTATCGTTGGGTGAATCGTTTGAAGGCGCGCCTCTCTTACGGCGAAGTGGGCAACGATGCCGGCGTAGACTACTACGCTTATAAGGCTCTCTATGCCTCTACTATCAATGCCGGACTGGGTGCTTACTACAAAGCGCAGAACATGGCGAAAGACTTGAAGTGGGAAACCTCCGCTACGCTCGACTTTGCCGTCGAAGCGCGTTTGTTCGACCGCCTAAACGTTTCCGTCGACCTGTTTGACAAGCGTTCGCGCGATTTACTGTTTAACGTCAACAACCCACTCTCGGCCGGGGCTACCGATCTCTCAACGGGTATGTCCATTATTCAGCGTAATATCGGATCAGTATCTAATCTGGGGCTGGAATTGGCACTTGATGTGGACATCGTACGCACTGATAAGTGGCAATGGAACGTCGGTCTGAATGCAACGTTCTTGCGTAATCGCATTGTCTCCTTGCCGGATGGCAACGACATCTTGAATGGATTGCGTATGTTCTCCGAAGGGCACAGTATCTACGAATTCTACACGTACGTGTACGAAGGTGTTGACCGGACGAACGGTCGTGCTTTATATTATGTGAGTCCCGAGCACACCGACTTGAAGAAAAATCTGGCTTCCGGCAAAGTGTTTACTATCGGCGACGATGAACATTTCTATACGTACGACACTGCGTACGGAAGTAAAGAGTGGTGCGGCAGCGCATTGCCTTGGACGTACGGAAGTATCTCGACTTCGGTCAAATACGGTAATCTTACGCTGGCCGTACTCGGCACTTTTTCGTTGGGAGGCAAGCTCTATGACAGCGTGTACCGCAATCTGATGACGATGTCGGTTGCTTCTCCCTCGGCAGCCCACAAGGATATATTGGGCGCATGGAATGCCGATACGAACATCTCAGAAAGCAATGCGGCGAACCGTATTGACGCCACCGGCATTCCTCGTATGGACTTATCATCCCAAGGAAGTTACAATACAGCGGCAAGTTCACGCTGGTTAACCGATGCTTCGTACTTCGTATTAAAGAATATCAAGCTCGACTATGCTTTCCCGACCACGATGACCGACCGTATGGGAGTGAACGGCCTGAATGTTTTCGGCACGGTCGAAAATGCTTTCACATTGACGGCACGCAAAGGGATGAACCCGCAGTATAATTTCTCGGGCGGCTCAGACATGACGTTCGTAACGGCGCGCGTCTTCTCTCTCGGCTTGAATATTAGACTCTAATCTTTATAATATCGAACAATTATGAAACATACTATTCATATTCTAACAGTATCTATTCTGAGCTTGCTCTTTTTGCTGAGCAGCTGCTCGGACAGTTGGTTGCAAACAGCGCCAACAGATTCTACCGATACCAGCGATATGTTCGCCAGCGTCGAGAATGCCAAGCAGGCACTCAACGGCATCTGTAAACTGATGAGCAGACAGCACGCGCGATACGGACAAGGGTTTAACGGTGAAGGTACCATCATGATGATGTACGGCGAATACATGGGGCGTGATTTTCAGTTTCCCGAGTTTGCACCGGGTTGGGCGCCCATCATCAATGGTTTGTATACGCAACGAAGCGACACGCAGTACGACGATTATCCTTGGTATTACTACTATATGATTATTGGCAACGCTAACACTTATTTAGAGAATATCGACAACGCAGCAGGCGATGAACAGGTACGTTTGTTTCTGAAAGCCGAAGCACTGACGTTCCGTGCCTACGCTTATCTGATGCTCGTACAGTTCTATGCCGACAGTTGGGCGGATAGCAACAACGGAGCTGCCGACGGTGTGGTTCTCCGACTGAATTCATCGATGGACGGCGAAAAAATATCTTCGCTCTCTGCATGCTACGAGCGCATCTATAAAGACTTGGACGATGCTATTGAGCTTTATAAAAAGGCCGACTTGAAACGTTCCGATGTGTTCGACTCGTCGGCAGCTTGCTTCCCCGACATATACGTTGCTTATGCCGTCTATGCACGCGCCGCCCTGACAAAAGAAGACTATCAGACCGCGCTTGAAAAAGCTCGTCTGGCAGAAGAAGGTTCGTCGCTGATGAGTGTAGCCGACTACCGCGCAGGCTTCGTCGCACCCTCTTCCGAGTGGATATGGGGCAGCTATAATGATCCTACCGAACAACTTTATTATTGGAGCTGGCAAGTGACGATGGCCTACAACGGATATTACGCCGACGCAGAAGGAGGTACGGTGGCCAGTCGCGAGCTGATAGACGCCGTTCCGGCTACTGACATTCGCAAAGGGCTGTTCGTTTACAAAGAAACGTTCTGCGATAACGGCGACGTTAATGATCTGATTCTGACAACCGGCTACGGCAACTTCTCGAACACCGATGCAGGCAAAGCCGCCCAAAAGAAAGCCAACGCCTACGCGCAGTCTGTTTGCGCCTACAAACCTGCGACCGTCATCTACCCGTATACTAACTTGAAGTTCGCTTGTACGGCGTTGCCCGGCGTCGGCTGCGTACCGTTCATCCGCACGTCGGAGATGCTGCTTATCGAAGCCGAAGCTTTGTGCCGATTAAATAACGACAGCGAAGCGCAAAAGGTCTTGTTGGCACTCAATCGCGACTCCGGTCGCGACGCTGCTTACGCCTGCACTAAGACGGGCGCCGATTTGCTCGAAGAAGTGAAGTTCTACCGCCGTCTCGAACTGTGGGGCGAAGGACGTAGTTGGTTCGACCAGAAACGTTGGGGCGGCACGTTCCGACGCAATGGTTTCGACGAAGGCGGCAACTTCCACGCCTCCATCACCGGCACGTTCGGCGATGTGAATACGTTCTGGAAGTGGGCTATTCCTAAGCGTGAGAGCGACTACAACGATCAAATGAAGTAATCAACCCATCACAATCAAGAAGGCGCGCCGCATTGGTGCGCCTTCTTTTTTTCGTAGGCTTTTCTCGGTAGAAATATCTAACTCGCTTATTGCAATATCTTACTCGCTTGTTTAAACAACTGACGAGCTAAATTTACTAACAAAGCGGCTTATGTCAACGACTACGGGATGTTAAAGAGACAGTGAACGAAGAAAGCAAGAATATCTAACTCTTCAGTTCGCTCAGAATTGCACCAACCAAAGAGACACGGCCTCCTGCTTAGTGTATTTACGCCAATCGGTACATGCCGCCGGCCAGTGTGCGGATGACGCCTTTCATTTCCAGCTCGAATAAGGTGGAATGCAGTTGGTGGATCGGAACATTTGCATCTACGAGCAGCGTATTGAGTTGCAGTTCGCCTCCTTTTTCCAACAGGGATACGACAGCTCGTTCATCGGGGGTTAGGTCGGGGAATAGGCTTGGTTGCCGTTCCGGCGTTGAGGTCTTTCGTTCGTTCGGGCTGCCCCAACGCATCGCTTCCACGAGGTCGGCAGCCGACTGAATCAGTGCCGCCTTGTTGTCACGTATCAGGGCGTTGCATCCTTGCGAGTTCGTATCGCAGGCGCGTCCGGAAAAAGCGAAGCAATCGCGATGATAGCCGCCGGCCAAGTCTGCCGTAATCAAAGAACCTCCTTTGACGGGGGATTCCACGACGACGGTCGCATCGCTGATGCCGGCCACGATTCGGTTGCGCGCCACGAAATTGTAACTTTCCGGCTGTGTTCCGGTCAGATATTCCGTCAGTAGTCCGCCGTGCTGCAACATTTCGATGGCTATCTTACGGTGAACGGACGGATAGATACGGTCTAAGCCGTGCGCCAATACGCCGATAGTGTCCAATCCGTGGGAGAGCGCAGCCGTATGTGCTTTGATATCGATACCGTACGCCAATCCGCTAATGATAAGTACGTCGGGGCACAGTTCGTGCAAGTCGCGCATGAAACTTTCACACAACTGTCTACCGTAGTCCGTGGGGCGTCTGGTGCCTACGATACTGACGATGCGGCGTTGGTTGAGATCTGCGTTTCCGCGAAAAAACAATAGGAGCGGCGCGTCCTCGCATTCGCGCAGACGCTTCGGGTAGCGTTCGTCTAACAGGGACAAACAGGCAATTTGGTTATTGACGGTAAACTCGTACTCCCTTTGTGCGCGTTCGATCGCTTGCGGACAATCGAGCAGGGCGAGTAACTTCCGGCTGATACCGGGTATCTGTTGCGCCAAATATCGGCGATCGTGAAAAACGCGTACGGCACTGCCTGCCGCTTGCAGCAGGATACGTCCGCGCACACAGCCGATGCCCGGCACTTGCGTGAGAGCAATGGTGTGAATAAGTTCTTGTGCGTCCATGGATAGATTGAAAAGAGAGTTTATGAGAGGCGTTTGTTGGGTACGATCTTAAATAATTTATCGCTGGGTCTGATTTTGTCGGTTTTGATAGAGAAATGTTCACCTTGTCGTACGGTTTGCACGGCTTTCAAGTCTACGCGCGCCTCTTCGAGCGTTAGATAGACGGCTCCGGTCGTAGGGCCGGTAATCAGCAGTTTGTCGCCTACGGAAATCTCCGCCGCTTCGCATAGGAACTCTGCCACGCCGATGTTAGAGAAGTATTTGATTCCGCGTCCGACATATACTTTTTTCTCGGTGGCCGCCGATCCGTAGTTGCGCGTCCATTCTCCCAAGCGTTGCCCCAGATAATATCCGTCCCAGAAACCTCGATTGAAGACCGAGCGCAAACGTGCATCCCACGCGGCAATACGTTCGTCGGTGAACGTGCCGTCAAGACAAGCCTGAATGGCTTCCTTGTAACACTCGCAAACCGTGCGGACATATTCGGGACCTCGCGCGCGCCCTTCAATCTTGAAGACCTTGACGCCCGCGTCTATCATCTTGTTCAGAAAATGGATGGTCTTCAAATCTTTCGGCGACATGATATATTGATTGTCTATCTCTATCTCCGCATCGGTTTCCTTGTCGCGTACAACATACGAGCGGCGGCACATTTGCATGCACGCGCCGCGATTGGCCGAGCTGTCCATTTCGTGCAGCGATAAGTAACATTTGCCCGAGACAGCCATACACAGCGCGCCGTGGCAGAACATTTCGATACGTACGGGCTTGCCGTTCGGCCCGCATATATTCTCTTTACAAATACAACGGTAGATTTCCGCAGTTTGTTCCAGATTAAGTTCGCGCGCAAGTACTACCACGTCGGCAAAGTGGGCATAGAAACGCAAAGCTTCCGCGTTGGATATATTTAGCTGCGTGGATAAGTGCACTTCTAACCCTATTTGTCGCGCATACGACATGACGGCCACGTCTGCTGCGATGACGGCTGAGATGCCCGCGTCTTTGGCTGCGTCCAGAATAGTGCGCATCATCATCAAGTCATTATCGTAGATGATAGTATTGACGGTGAGGTAACTTTTCATCCCGTGCCGCGTACAAACCTGCGCGATTTCGCGTAAATCGGCAATCGTAAAGCTGTTGGACGACCGCGCGCGCATATTCAGGTGTTCTATCCCGAAATAAATAGAGTCAGCACCGCCTTGTATCGCCGCGCTTAGCGCATCGCGCGAGCCGACCGGCGCCATGACCTCAAAGCAAGGCATTCGGGTCGAGGTTGGCGGCTTCGATGTCCTTGAAGTAACGATAGGTACCTACGCGCAATTCTTCAGTAGAAGCTTCGTCGCAGACAATGATGCCGTGTTCGTGCATCTGCAAAGCACTGATTGTCCACATCTGCGTAACGCTACCTTCCACAGCCTGGTGCAAAGCGCGCGCCTTGTTATGTCCGTTGACGATAATCAACACTTCGCGAGCAGCCAATACGGTTCCGACGCCAACGGTCAACGCAGTTTTGGGCACTTTGTTTATATCATTGTCGAAGAAGCGTGAATTTGCGATGAGCGTATCGGTCGTCAGCGTCTTGATGCGCGTGCGCGAAGAGAGCGACGAACCCGGTTCGTTGAACGCGATATGTCCGTCCGGCCCAATACCGCCCAAGAATAGGTCGATGCCTCCGTAGAAAGTAATCTTCGCTTCGTAACGAGCGCATTCTTCCGGTAAATTTACGGCATTTCCGTTGAGTATATTGACGTTCTCGGGTAAGATATCAATGTGATGGAAGAAGTTGTTCCACATGAATGAGTAGTAGCTTTCAGGATGTTCTTTCGGTAAGCCGACATATTCATCCATGTTGAAGGTAACGACGTGGCGGAATGAAACAAGCCCGTCTTTGTGTGCCTTTATCAAGGCTTTGTACATACCCAGCGGCGACGATCCGGTGGGTAATCCCAATACGAATGGTTTTTCTTCTGTTGGATTTGCTTTGCGAATGGCTACCACGACGTAATTGGCTGCCCATTGGGACAACGTCTGGTAGTCCGGTTGGATAATAAGTCTCATTTGTAGTCTGTTTTTTGTATTATATCTGTTGTTTGTTCTTTCAGCGTTGCGCCGTTGCGTCGGCCAGTCGTTTACACTGCTCTTCTATCTCGGGCGTCATGGCGTGTTTCATCTCCACAGGGTCGCCTATCAACTGCCAATTGTTGGCTTCGGCGAAAGCTTTCATCTTTTTGACGGCCGCTCCTGCCCATGAGTAGGAACCAAAGAATCCGAACGTACGATTCTTGACTTGGCGGGCGGCAATCTTGTGCATGACGCTCTCGACGGCCGGAAATATTTCACCGTTGTAGGTCGGGCTACCCAGCAGGATGTACTTGTATCGGAAAACGTCTTTCAGTATGTCTGAAATATCGCTCGTGCTGACAGGATGCACGCAAATGTCTTTAATACCGTCGGCAGATAGCTGTGCCGCGATGACTTCTGCCATGCGCTCCGTGTTTCCGTACATGCTACCGTAGATAATTAGCACACCGTCTCTGTCCGGTTCGTATCGGCTCAGGCGATCGTAGACGCCAACCACGCGGGTAATCTCTTCCGTCCACACCGGTCCGTGTGTCGAAGCAATGACTTGTAAGGACAGGCCGCTTAGTTTTTTTAAGGCGCGTTGTACCGGTTCACCGTACTTACCGACGATGCATGCGTAGTAGCGAATCATTTCGTCCCAGTAAGGGGTTGTGTCCATGTTCGTATCCATATATGCGCCGGCCAATGCGCCGAAGCAACCGAAGGCATCGCCTGAGAAAAGAATCTGTTCCGTTGCGTCGTACGTCATCATAGTCTCCGGCCAATGCACCATGGGGGTAAGGTGAAACGTCAGTTTATGATGCCCCAAGTCGAGCGTCTCGCCGTCTTTTACAACGAGCCGGTTGTCGTAAATACCGTAGAAACCTTCAATCATCCCGAACGTTTGCTTGTTGCCGACGATGGTTATCTGCGGATAGTACTGTCGTATGAGTTTGATTGCTCCCGAATGGTCGGGTTCCATGTGATTGATGATCAGATAGTCTATTGGGCGTTCGCCGATGACTTGACGGATTTTCGTCAGATACTCGGAAAACATGCGAGCGTCTACCGTGTCTACCAATGCGACCTTATCATCGGCGATCAGGTACGAGTTGTAGGAGACTCCGTAAGGCAATACCCACAAGTTCTCAAAGAGATGTTTGGTTGTATCATTGACTCCGACGTAATGCACGCGTCCTTTTACGAGGGTTGTCGTAACTTTCATATCGTTTATTCTGAATTAATTGGCAAAAGTAGGGCTTTCCGGAAACATATCAAAGTAATCGCGGATTTTCAAAGCCGGAAAATTATTTTTCAGAGTTAGATAGGAGCATAAGCTCGTAAGAAAAAAAGAGACCATACTTAGATAAGTACGGCCTCTTGTTGGTTGGGAATCGTATGAACCGTTAAACGGTCTGTTCTATGTTCCAGACGAATGCCCGCAAGCCGAGTTGCTCGGTTTCCTTGTCCATGCGATGGAGAATGTCGAGCAATGTCGGCACTTTGGCGTCATCTACGATGGTAATAATGGCCGAATTCATAGAAGGCCACGCGTGGCTACCGTAGTGCGGCTCGCCGGTCTTTGAACCGCGCCCTTGTACTTGTTCCCAGTGAGTAAAGCCTCGACAGTTTTGACGGTCGAGTACGGCCAATATGCGTTCGTAATAAGCCTGGTCAAAGGTGATAAGTATAGATTTCATACTCTTGTAATTTTTTGTTTAGTCATTTCGGTCTTATGTTCTTGGTAATATGCGTTCAACTCACGACTCTTAGCCAATTTGCGACGTTGACGTTTGATGCCCGTACCGGCAAACATACAATAAAGTACGGGAACAAGTATCAAAGTCAAGACGGTAGAAATCGTAAGTCCGCCGATTACCGCCACACCGAGCGGCCGCCACATCTCGGCGCCCTGTCCCTGACTGATAGCCAACGGAATCATACCCAGAACGGTGGTGCTCGTGGTCATCAACACCGGACGCAGACGGCTTTTTCCGCCCGTGATGACCGCATTGATAACAGATTGTCCGCGTTCGCGGCAGAGGTTGACGAAATCAATAAGCACAATACCGTTTTTCACCACGATACCTATCAACATAATACCTCCCAAGAGGCTCATCACGTTGAGTGTGATACCCGTGAAGAAGAGTGCGATCAGTACGCCGCTGACGGCGAACGGAATGGAGAACATAATAACGAAGGGATAGGTCAGCGATTCAAACTCGGCCGCCATCACGATAAATACTAAGACGACAATCAGCAATGCCAACGTAGCCAAATCTTGGAACGACTCCATTTGGTCTTCGTAGGTACCCGCTACTTGTACGCTGATACCAGCAGGCAAATCCAAGTCATCGATTAATTTTTGTCCGGCTTCGACTACGTCGCTCAAAGGAACGTCGGAAAGGACGGCAGATACCGTCACGATACGCTCACGGTCTTTGCGCTCAATGGTAGGCGGTGCGAAACGCTCTACAACCTGTCCGACCTCTTTCACTCGAATGCTCTCACCCAACGCATTGTAGAGCAAAATATTCTCAATGTCTTCGAGGCTGGTACGAAATTCGGGCGCATAACGCACCTTAATGTCGTACTCATCGCCATCTTCGCGATACTGAGAGGCGGTGGAGCCGTTGATGCGATTACGAAGATAGGAGCCGGCAGTAGCCAGATTGAGGCCATGCAGCGCAAGTTTCTCGCGATCGAAGTCTACCTGATATTCCGGCGCATAATCTCCGCGGCTGATATTTATTTCGGTGACGCCTTTCACGGCTGCTAACTCGCGTTTCAATACTTGTGCGACAGTATCCGTCGCGGCCATGTCGTATCCGTAGATTTCAAAGTCTGCGGTCGATTGTCCGCCCATGCCGGCATTTCCGCCGGCGGTAATTTGATACTTGGCCAGCTCGGGATAGGCTACGAGGTCGGCACGCATGCCATCGGCAATTTCCGTCATGGAGCGTTTGCGCTCGTCTTTATCCGACAGGCGGACTTGGAACGTCATAATGTGCGGGCCGTTCTCAGACATGGAGGCGAATACGTTATCGGCGTCGGCTTGACCTACGCGATAGTTCAATACTTGTATCTCCGGATATTCTTTTCTCCACTGCGCGGTGATGCGCGAAGCTACGTCTTTTGATATTTCCATGCGGGTGCCTATGGGCATTTCCAGCGTGGCTGAGATATTACCACTATCTTGCGTAGGAAAGAATTCCGTACCGATATAGCGGGCGCAAAGCAAGCTGATGAGAAAGAATGCGGCACATCCTATAACTACCGCGAGACGGTGGCGCACCGCACTGTTCAGCATGCGCGAATACCAGTGGTCGAGAGCGTCGAGCATCTTGCGAATGGGTGAATAGAAGGCTTGGAAACCGCGCGTCTGCTTCTTCTGCAAGCGCAACATCTGCGAACACATCATCGGCGTCAGGGCAAGCGAGGATACCAACGATATAAAGATGATAATACACATCATCCATCCCAATTGCTTAAAGAGTACGCCCGTCATACCGGATACCATTGTCAGTGGGAAGAACACGGCGAAGATAGTCATCGTGGAAGCAATTACCGAGACGGCGACTTCGTTCGTTCCGTGAACGGCGGCTTGTTTCGGGTCGGCACCGCGTTCAATGTGATTGGTCACGTTCTCCAATACCACGATGGCATCGTCCACTACCATACCGATGGCAATGGAGAGCGCGGAGAGAGAGATGATATTGATAGTTCCGCCGGTGATGGCCAGATAGATAAACGAGGCGATCAATGAGAACGGGATGACTAATCCGATAATTACTGTGGCGCGCCAACGTCCTAAGAAGAAGAACACTACCATGATTACGAATACGATGGCGAGTATGACGGTTTCCGCCAGTGTTGAGATAGTCAACTTTATATTATCTGACGTATCCATAATAACGCCGAGTTGTACGTCGGGCGGTAGATTCTTTTGCAGAGCGGGTAGTGCTTCGCGCACGGCGTTGGCAATCTGTACCGAGTTGGCACCCGACTGTTTCTGTACGACGATCATACCGCCGCGCACGCCGTTCGTATAAGATTCCTGTGCGCGCTCTTCCAAACGGTCTTCCACGCGTGCCACATCGCGCAGATAAACGATAGCTCCGTTGTAGGTACCAACCACAAGATTATTTAGCTGGCGCGAATCGGCATATTCGCCTTCTACGCGTAGCGCATAAGTTTCATTACCTATATCGAAGTTGCCGCCCGGAATATTCTGGTTCTCGGCCGCAATGAGACTGGAAATAGTTTCCACCGTCAGGTTGTAGGCTTCCAGTTTGTTGGGGTCGCAATAGACGTCGATTTCACGTTGCGGAGCACCCGCGATAGAGACTGATCCGACGCCCGAGATACGTGCCAGCGGATTGGCAACGTTGTCGTCCAGAATCTTATACAGAGCAGCCTGACTCTCTTGAGCTTGTACCGAGAGCATCATAATAGGAATCATGTCGGTACTAAATTTGAAGATGATAGGCGTTTGTGCTCCGTCGGGCAGAACAGACGTAATCATGTCCAACTTATCGCGTACGTCGTTCGTCAACACGTCGATGTCATACCCGTATTCAAATTCCAAGATAATAAGAGAACTATTCTCCGACGAGTTGGATGTAATGTGTTTCAAGTTGCTGACCGTGTTTAGCGTATTCTCGAGCGGCCGCGACAGGTTGTTTTCAATATCCGATGCACTGGCACCCGGATATGATGTCATGACCATAATCATGTTGGATTCAATATCCGGCAGCAAGTCGATAGGCAATCGAGAGAGTGAGTACAGACCAAAGATTGCTACTCCGACGAAGCAGAGCATGGTCATAATCGGTTTCTTAACCGCACCTTCGTATAAACTCATTTCTTTTTCGTTGTTTAGTATTACTTTTCTACCTGTACTTCCATATTGTCAAGTAAGCGTGCCTGACCGGCTACTACTACTTGCGCGTTGTCTTCTATGCCGGAGATCAATTCGTATTGCGTATCCAGACGGCGGCCGAGTTCGACTTTCTTATAGGATACTCGTCCGTTGTTGTAGACGTACACGTAGCGGTCGCCCGAGCCGGCTTGCTTCACGATTGCCAAATCAGGCACGACGACATGTTCGACTGTCCCGAAGTCAACTACTACGCGGGCAAACATTCCCGGGCGTACGCGCTGATCCTGATTGGCGAGTTGTACTTCTACGGGAAATGTGCGGCTTGACGTATTGATGGTCGGGTACACCAGACTTACTTTTCCGGTGAACTTTTCGTTCGGGTATACGTCCAATGTTACGTTCACTTCCATTCCTTTCTTGATTTGTGCGAAATAAGTCTCGGAGACGTTGATCAATAGCTTTACCGGACGGATTTGTTCGACTACCAACACGGGGTTTGCGCCACCATACATATCGCCGTTATCATAGTTGCGCGCGGTGATAATACCGTTGATAGGACTTTCGAGGGAAGTATTCTCCAAGAGATTCTCGTAGGAAGTACGACGTACGTCGAGCGACATTTTGGCCGCTTCCCATTCCGATTTAGATACGCCGCCTACCTTATATAGTTCGTCGGTGCGTTTAAATTCGGTCTCCTGATTGTCCAATTGCAATTTGATTTGTCTCAGGTTGGCGGCGTCCATTTGTACCAGCCGCTGTCCTTTTTTTACTTGGTCGCCCACTTCCACCAGTATACGGTCAATACGCACCGGCGAGTTGGGGGCGATGTTGTTTTTTACTTCGGGTTCCACCGTTGCCGTGTATTCTTGCAATTGAGCTACGGGTTGGATGCGGACGGTGGCCAGTTTTACCGTCGGAGTAGTTTCTTCCTTTTCGAGCGCGGAGTCTTTGTTCGTAGCACCCGTGCAGGCTGCGAATAGGGCACAGAAGCCCAGTACGGAAGAGAAATAGATGTTCTTGTTCATTGTAGATATGAAGATATTATTTGTTTTCATTGTCATTTGTTTTTGAGAGTAAATCGATACCCAACACTTGATCCATATCCGTCTTGGCTACCAGATAATCATAGATGGCTTGCGTGTACGTCAGGCGAGCCTGAGTGAGTGCCAATTCGGAGTCGTTCAGTTCCAGAATAGTGCCGTTACCAATGTCGTAACGCTTCTGTGCGATAGTACGACCTTTCATAGCCTGATTCACGTTCTCTTTATTGGATGCCAATTGCTCGATTGATTGCTGCATGTTGTTCATGTAGCTTTGCAGCTGCATGTTCAGTTGACGGCGCGTATTGATGGCGTTCAGATTGAGCTGACTCAATTGTAGCTTAGTTTGCTTCATCGTTTGTACGCGCGAGCCACCGGTAAACAGCGGGATAGATACCGTAACGCCTACTGTACTATATGGATTCCAACGGTACTTACTGATTTTAAAATCATTGTTCATCGCCGTATATTGGAAAATGGCAGACAGCGAAACAGTCGGTAAGAATGCACGTTTGTTCATTGCATAGGTTTGCTCAAGCATTTTGGTCTGCAAATCCAACTGGCGCAACGTAGAGTTGTTGGCTAATTGTGTCGTATCCGATTTAATGAAGTCACCGTACAAGCTCCCTTCGTAATCCGATAGCTTGCCTGCGATAACAATTTCACGTCCGGCATCCATGCCCATGAGTACTTTCAGTTGCAGCTTGGCCAATGTCACGGCGTTGCGGGCTTGCAGCAGACTGGGGTTTAGGTTGCGCAATTGTACCTCTGCGCGGATTTTATCATATTCCGATACCAAACCTTGCTCAAAGCGGTTGTTCACAATACGGTAATTATCTTCGGCTTGCTTATAGCTTTGTTGGATTACCTCATACGAATCTTGTGCCAGCAACAGTTGGTAGTAAGCTTTACTCACTTGATTGACCAGATTTTGCTTAGAGGAGCGTGCTTGTTCTACGGCCAGTTCGATGTCCGTCGTACTCATTTGGATGGTTTTGTACAGCGTCGGAGCAAAGACTGGGAGCGCGAGGCTGAATCCGGCGTTCCAGTTGTTGTCAAGTCCTACTTCCATACCGCTCGGCTCACTACTCGTTTGCGTATTACCGCCGGTCAAGTCAGGCATCGGGATGCCGGCATGCTCATACAACGGTTGTACCAGCTGCGTAAGGGGAGCCATGATCATATCGGTGAAACTGCTTCCGCTATCTCCGCCGCCCATGTACATCACCTGCTTCTTCAAGGTGCGCGTGTAGCCTGCCGAAGCGGAGATTTGAGGCAATAGATTAGCTATTACCTCTTTCTTGGCATACTGCTTCTTTTCGATTTCCTGACCGGCTACGATGATGGTCGGATTTTCCGTCAAGGCAATCTCCAATGCCTTGTCCAACGTCAGCGTAACGGGTGTCGTTGCCTGTTCTGATACCGTGTCTTGGGCGTATACGCCTGCGGTAGCCGTCGCAAGAAGCCCGATCAGTAGTGCTCTCCTACTTGAAAAACAATTAGGTTTCTTCATTCTGTCAGTTTTTTATATACTTTTTGATTTTCGTTGTCAATGGTTTCGCTCCCTGCGTTAGTTTGGCGAATTCGGAGGAAATGCTCCAATCGCCGCGCGCCTTCTTCGGTCGATATGCCACGCAGATAGATCAACATGAGCGTCTTATATTTCTCGAGGAAAGTATCTTGTTGCAACACTTCCGACCAAATAAAAAAGTAGAGCTGTTTGCGCGCCAAGTCTTGCATAAGTGCGAAGTTGATGTCTCCCCGAAAGACGCCTTGCTCTACGCCGCGTTCCATGATTTGTACTGCCAATCGGTCTTCCTCCGCTTGACGTTCCAATACCATTTGATGTACTTTCGGGTATTTCATAATGTCTTCGAAGAATGCCTTATTGGTATCTCTGTATCCGCTCATGATCAGGGTGTAAAATTGTAGGATATTGTTCATAATATCTTCCGATGAGCGGAGCACTTCCTTTTGTCCTTGAATACCCTTGTCTCGGAAATAGCGTACGCTCTCCAATAGAAGCGTTTCCTTGTCGGGGAAAATCTCATACAAGGTACGCTTGGATATTTTCAGGGCGGCGGCGATGTCATCCATGCGGGTGTTCTTGATACCATGCTTGGCAAAAGAATCACGAGATGCTAATATGATGCGCTCTCGCAAGTGAATTTTGGAGGCGGAAAGTACTTCGGACTGGTTCATCCCTCTAATGTTTTACTTCTGTTTTACGTCTTTGTAAAGGACACTGCTAATATTCCGGCCGCAAAGGTATACAGAAAACTCAATCCGATAAAATAGTTTTCTTCAAATTCTATAATCGTATAACATTTATTAACCGTAGAGGGAAAAAACGTAGTCGTTGACATAATAAACCGATTTATGGGCAATATGTTGTTTTTACACCATAAAGATGCCCATTATCAGTGAACTATGTCAACTCCCTAAGTGCTTTCTTAGGTTGAAAGCACACTATTCAATACTCGGCAGCGTACGTTCTTTTGAGAGCAGACGTTCCGCCACTTCGTCCAAGTTCCACTCGACGTCGCCGTTGATAAAGTCGGGTACGTTGAACGAATAGAAGGTTTTCAAATAATAATCGGTATGCTCCTGCGGCAACAGAAACGGCTTGCTTACGTGGCCATCCTCGTCAATGGAGGCCAAATACGGGCGCGTGTACAACCCATCGCCCCGCCGGCTGCTGAATACGAACCAACGCGAGTTGCTGCTCCAACTGTGATAGCTCTCCGTGTCGTTGCTATTTACTTCAACCAACGGCCGGTTTTCTCCCGTGCGTAAATCCAACAACCACAAGTCGGCTTCCTTGTGCCAGATCGAGAAGTTTCCGTAATCGGACAACGTGTACATTAGATACTTTCCGTCGTACGAAGGACGCGGAAACGAGACGCTCTTCTGCTCGCGAGCGGCATACACCAACGTATCTATCCGGTCGCCGAAAGTTCCCGTAGCCGCGTCAAAATCAATGCGGCACAGGTTATAATGTACGTCTTGGTAGTCTTTCGGCATCTCTCGGAACGACGAACAAGTGAAGTAGAGCGATTTGCCGTCGGGTGAGAAAGACGGGAAACTCTCGAAGTTGTCCGTCATAAGCAACGGCGTCGTCACGATTTTATGCTCTTCCGTATCATACACAATCACGTCCGATTTCAGATCGAACACTTCGATGCGTTTATCATTCCTCGAATGAAACACCTGATGCGTTTGATTGACCGAGTAGGCTATGTATCGTCCGTCGGGATGCCAATACGGATATACGCCCGAACTGATCAGGTCGCCTACCTTGAAGTTCAGTACGTCCGTCTTGCCGTCCCGTTGTAAGATCGTACCGCCGTAGTCGCCGCGTATGTGCAGACTGTGATAGGCAGGGTCTGCCTGCTTGAACGTATGGCAGTTCACGCAACTCGGATATACCAACGTATTCTCATAGACGGCTTTCTCATCGAAATTGCTCAGGTCGCGCCGATAAATCCCCATCTGGCTGTACACCTCATACCCGGGAGCTATCAGCCGATAGGCGATTCCTTCGTCGATCGGATACGGACTTACATGGATACGAAACGGGCGATAGCTTTTCCATACGCCCTCTTGGCGGGCATAGACCGTCACTTGCAACGAGCCTCCCTGATTGGCTTCCAACAAGCGATGCCACTGCTTCAATGGAATACGAATCTGTTGCTTGCCGCTCGTTTCCAACGTGTCGCCATTGCCTGCAAACGACACATACAAACGTTCGAACGTTTCGTTCAACGTAAAATTGAGCGGTGCGATGGTGGCCGGCACGGTTATCTCCGCGTAATCCGGCGACAAGGGAGCCGCCTCGTTCGTTTGCACGGCGTCCGTCGGTCGCTGCGAACAAGCCGTCAGGCAGGCAGCGACTATCAAAATCAAAAAATATCGGGTTTTCATCGTGTCTCTGTCTTTATTGGTTATACCGGAACATCACATAATACCAATACGTCTGTCCAAACGACGGGTACAAGGCCTGTGCCGGATTCTTCGATTGCTGATACATATTCATAAAAGCGTTTAACGCCGCTATCGTCCTATCCTCCAAACCGACGGGACGCTCTTCCGGCTTCGAACCCCGTTGCCGCCAAATCAAGGCCATAGCCTCTTGATAAGACGTAGGCGCAGCCTGCGGCAGTGTCGGTTGCAGGTTGTAGTAGTCCATGAAGCGCGTCAAGTTCTTCGTTACCAAGGTCATCCCCATCAGGTATTCGTAAGCCATGCGGTTCAGCGTGTCCGATTGATACAACAGTCCCATCATCATGTCTTTCTCCTGTTCGCTGAAGAAGAAATCTTCCGTCAATAACTCACTGCGTAATTTTCCCCACGTCGGATGTTGTGCGATTTTCTCAGTCTGATAGAGATACATCTCCGCCTCTTGTGCCCACCGGCGATAGAACCACGTTTGTTTCAGCATGGCAATGTATTTGGCCGCCACTTCGTAACGCTCGTTGATTAGGTTCGTTTCCACCAATCGCTGAATGCTGCGCACGCTCTTGTCGTAGTTGGGCAACGTCTCCATACCCTCGAACACATATCGCTGCGCCGTATTGACCATACCCAGTCGCCAATAGATCTCGCCGGCCATGGCGCACACAATATATTCCTTCCGGAACGACGGCAACAGTCCCTCCGGACCATTTTGAAAATAGTGGAACATAAAGTCGGGCAGGTATTCGCGCTCGGCCAACGCCAGATTCAGCGCAGCCACCGAAAGCGGCGTATCGGGCGCACGCTTATCGGCCTTTGCCAGTACGGCGTCCCATTTCTGCATTCGTGTGAAATAGTTGTAGCCTAAGATTTCCTCCTTTTCCCAATTGGCCAGCGTACCGATGCCGGCAGCGAGCAGCACGAGCGATACGGCTCCGTACACACATTGCCGCAATGCCGCGCCTTTGCGCCTACCCGAGCGAGAGACGGCAAAGCAAAAAAGAGGAGTCAGCCACGCAAACAGCGGAACGATGGCCAACGAATACGGATAGGCGCGCGGAAAACGAAAGAACTCGCCCGCCATATATAAGGTACCCAACGGATATTGTCGGGCAAAGAGTTGTCGATACAAATAAATAAGTGCCACGTACCAAACGATGCACACTAAGGCGCGCCCCCACGCTGCTTTTCCGCGGTCGCACAAATCGGCGACAAGCACGAACAGCACAAAGACCAAAATCATACCGCCCGCCAGCATATAGAGCA
>JAISIB010000100.1 GCA_031262265.1 Prevotellaceae bacterium | reverse complement strand
GCCCAGCACGCCCGGACAAATGATATTTGCCCGTTACTTGAAAGAAGAACTGACCGCCTTAGGTCTGGAAGAAATCACGCTGGATGAAAACGGCTACTTGTTTGCGACACTTCCGGCTAATATTGAGAAAAAAGTACCGGTTATTGGTTTCATCGCGCACCTTGATACCAGTCCGGATCTTACTGGAAAAAATCCACATCCTCGTATCATATCAAAGTATGACGGTAGCCCGATATGTTTGGATACGGAAGAAAAATACATTTTATCGTCAGATCAATTCCCCGAACTACTTCATCATATAAATGAAGACTTAATTGTCACGGACGGAACAACGCTACTCGGCGCAGACGACAAGGCCGGAATAGCCGAAATCGTATCTGCTATAGAATACTTACAAGCACATCCTGAAATTAAGCACGGGAAAATACGCATCGGATTCAATCCGGACGAAGAGATTGGTCTGGGAGCGCATAAGTTTGACGTTGCTGCGTTCGGCTGTGACTGGGCGTATACGATGGACGGCGGCGAATTAGGCGAGCTGGAATATGAGAATTTTAACGCAGCATCCGCTAAGGTGACCTTCGTAGGTCGCAACGTGCACCCGGGTTATGCGAAAGACAAAATGATTAACTCCATGCGCATAGCCCACGCATTTCTCGAGATGATGCCGGCCAAAGAGACGCCCGAACGCACCGAAGGGTACGAGGGATTCTATCATCTGACGAGCATGAAAGGAGATGTAGAGCAGAGTACGCTTTCTTTTATTATACGCGACCATGATCGCCAACGCTTCGAGAATCGCAAGAAGCAGATGCAGGCTTGGACGGAACAAATCAACGGAACATACGGCACCGGCGTAGCTGCGTTGGAAATGCACGACCAATACTACAACATGCGGGAAAAGATTGAGCCGGTGATGCACGTTATAGAGATTGCGTCGGCAGCTATGAAAGAAATAGGCGTAACACCGAACGTTCGCCCGATACGTGGCGGTACGGACGGTGCGCAACTTTCGTTCAAGGGACTACCTTGCCCGAATATTTTCGCCGGCGGACTAAATTTCCATGGACGCTATGAATTTCTACCCATACCTAACATGGAGAAAGCCATGCAAGTGATTATTAAGATTGCCGAACGAGTGGCTACCGAAGCCTGAATACGCTAAATAATCTACAAACCGTATCAAAAACAATACAACAATGAAAACAACTCCGTTTACAGAAAAACATATCGCGCTCGGTGCCAAGATGCACGAGTTTGCGGGCTACAACATGCCTATTGAATACAGTGGAATTATTGACGAACACATGACCGTCTGCGAAGGTGTCGGCGTATTTGACGTTTCGCACATGGGAGAATTCTGGGTTGAAGGCGAGAAAGCCCTCGCTTTCTTGCAACGAATTACTTCTAACGACGTATCCTCTTTGTCTGTCGGCAAAGCTCAGTACACTTGCTTTCCCAACGAGCAGGGCGGTATCGTAGACGATTTGATTGTCTACCGCTATGAAGTTGAAAAATACCTACTCGTTGTCAATGCGTCTAACATTGAGAAAGATTGGAACTGGTGCGTGCATCATAATGCCGAAGGAGTCAGGCTGAAAAACGCTTCCGACCGCATTGCGCAGTTAGCGGTGCAAGGGCCGAAAGCGATAGAGGTTTTGCAATCGCTCACCGACATCAATTTAAAGGAAATTCCCTACTATGCGTTTCGTACCGGCATTCTTGCCGGTGATGCAAAGGTTATCCTGTCCAACACCGGATACACCGGAGCAGGCGGCTTTGAGATTTACATGTACAACGCCGATGCGGATAAAATTTGGGACGCTGTCTTTCAAGCAGGCTCCGCATACGGTATAAAACCAATCGGGTTAGGCGCAAGAGATACGCTTCGTCTTGAAATGGGATACTGTTTATATGGCAACGACTTAAACGATTCGACGTCGCCGCTGGAAGCCGGATTGGGATGGATTACTAAGTTCTCCGAAGGAAAAGACTTCATTTCACGACCGCTCTTAGAGAAACAAAAACAAGAAGGCGTTCGCCGCAAATTGGTAGGGTTCGAAATGATTGATCGCGGCATTCCGCGCCACGGATACACCTTGATGAATGCAAACGGAGAGACAATCGGCGTCGTTACTTCGGGAACTATGTCGCCCACGCGCAAGATTGGCATCGGAATGGGGTATGTACAGACAGCGTATGCACCGCTCGGGACAGAAATCTTTGTTGATATGCGCGGACGCAAACTGAAAGCCGTCGTCGTGAAGCCTCCATTTCGCAAGTAAATATGGCGCGCCTGTTTCTTCTCCTTATCCTATTGTTCGTTGTAGCTTTCTGCGCCGACATTCTCTTCGGTAGTGTCATCCTACCTGCGGGAGATGTTTGGGCAGCACTCACCGGAAATAACGGAGATGAGATTGTCCGCGAAATAATTCTTAATCATCGTTTGCCGAAAGCCCTCACGGCTGTACTTATCGGGGCAGCTCTTTCCGTGGCCGGCGTATTAATGCAAACGCTCTTCCATAACCCGTTAGCAGGCCCCGATGTGTTAGGCGTCACATCGGGTGCCGGATTGGGAGTAGCCCTACTCACGTTAGGTTCTTCCCTGCTTCCCGTGTGGCTACTCGGCTGGGGACAGGTGACCGCCGCCTTCGTTGGTGCCATGGGCGTGCTACTTCTCGTCATTGCGGTAGCGATGCGCATACGTCAGTCCGTTTTTTTGCTGATTTTGGGCATGATGTTTGGCTATTTCACATCCGCTATTGTCAACGTGCTACAAAGTTTCAGCAATCCGGATACTTTGAAATTATTCGTAACGTGGACATTCGGCAGTTTATCGGCTGTGAGCTGGGATTATATGCAGTTGCTCGCTCCACTAATCGCAGGAGGTATTCTATTATCTTACTTGCTACAGAAGCCATTGAACGTTTTTTCGCTGGGCGACAACTATGCCATCGGATTAGGAGTCAATGTGAAACGACTACGACTGTGGGCATTGTTCGCAACAGCCCTATTGTCCGGAGTTTCGACGGCTTTCACGGGTCCCATTGCCTTCATCGGTATCACGATACCCCACATCGCGCGCGGATTATTCCGCACTTCCAATCACCGTATTCTATTGACGGCGTCCATTCTCTGCGGAAGTATCACCCTACTCCTTTGTGATCTGATTTCACAACTGCCCGGAACCAACGGCACGCTCCCTATCAATGCCGTTACTGCCCTGATAGGCGTCCCCATCATCGTTTGGATTGTCATCCGCAACAGTCGCCGCATCTCATAAAAGTCACTCCGAACGCGACAGCAGTATCGCCTGACGATAACATAGTCGCTTCACAAAATAAGCCCGTATCTTATACTCATAAGTTACGGGCTTACTTTATTAATAAAGCGCGTCGTTATTCAAACTTCGGGCACTGCTTCCAAATTCTTCTCAATAACGGAATCCGGCAAGTCATAATCCGACAAGCCGCCGGAGAGATATTGATCGTAGGCCGCCATATCCAACAACCCGTGACCGGAAAGATTGAACAGTATAACCTTCGACTCACCACTTTCGGCACACTTCTTCGCCTCGTGAATGGTGGCCGCAATCGCATGACAAGACTCCGGTGCCGGAATAATGCCCTCCACACGAGCAAACAGCATCCCTGCATCGAAAGATTCCAGCTGTTCGATATCCACTGCCTCCATATAACCGTCTTTCAGCAACTGCGA
>JAISIB010000002.1 GCA_031262265.1 Prevotellaceae bacterium | reverse complement strand
ACGCATCCAATGTAGGCAGATACTCACCATTGTCGAGCTTGCAGTCTCGTATTTCGGCATACGTCGTCTTCTCTATATTTTTGCCGGCTATGTGAGAGTCATGATGAATGACGGCCACGCCGTCCATAGTCAGCCACACGTCAAATTCGGATCCGTACATCTTTAAATTTTGTGCGGCCAGCAGAGAGGCTATGGAGTTCTCGGCCGCTCCTTCGGCTTTCCAATAACCGCGATGGGCGATGACCGGATTGCGTGGTACCGTAGTTTCTTGCGCGGGTAGGGTGGTGCAAGTCAGAGCAAGGCTCACCCAAAAAACAAATCGTTTCATCGTTAGATATTATATATGGTGGACAAAGGAAAGGATATTTTCCGAGACATGGCTTATTTCGTCGGACTTATTTTCTTGCCGCTCGTTTGCATAGCCGTAGACCTACGCAGCATACTTCCTTTCGGTACTAAAATAAGCGGCTTTGTTATGCGAATATCCGGCTTTGATATTTCCATATCTTACTCGGATAATTTCTGTTCTAACCGGCTAAATAATTCCGGCACTTATCCGGTGGTCGTATAAACTCGGTAAAATGGCTATTTCGGAGAAAGTTTTGAGAAATAAACGGTTTTTCTAAACAATTTCTTCGTAATTTTGTTCTATCTTAGGATGTATTTTATTACCCTGATATAAAAAATAGATAAAGAATAAGTATTGTGAGCCAATTATGCGCCATCGAACGGATGGCTATCAGTTTGCCGGTTATTTTATTATGCAGTCTGCTGCATATAGTGCCAAGTCGTGCTGCTACCACCGATTCTCTTTCGATGACGGACACCGTCATTGTCGTTAATTCCGTAGCCAATGCCGACAGCTGGCTTCGTCAGTTATATTGGGAAATGGATAAGTACGTACGAGAGAAAGGTTCTTGCGTACTCGTTTCCGAGCTACTTACGCCCAATGAAATGGACGATGAGGCCGGATACGAGCAGGCTTTGTCGCGAATCGCCCTTTCTCATCCGAATCCGCCCCGTCTGGTGGTATTTATCGGCAATTATTCTTGGACGGCGTGCCGTCCGTTGCTTGATAGCGTATGGAAAGATGTGCCGGCAATCATTTGCGAGGCGTATCACCAAGTACCTTCTACGCTGCAAGGCTTTATCCCCGGCCATACGCCACCGGATTCGTTGATGAGCACTACGCGTGCGAGTATTGACGGCTATAATGCGACGGCTATAGTACGTCCCTTTTTCATCTCGGAGACTATCAATGCAATCAAAGAACTGAGGCCTGAGATCAAACAACTGATGTTAATATCCGATCAACGTTTCGAAAGCGAAATGGTTAGGAGCGAGTTGCAGCGGGTTATATTGACTTCTTTCGGAACGTTGGA
This sequence comes from Prevotellaceae bacterium, assembly GCA_031262265.1. Taxonomy (GTDB): domain Bacteria; phylum Bacteroidota; class Bacteroidia; order Bacteroidales; family Bacteroidaceae; genus JAISIB01. Next base: position 3,582 of record JAISIB010000002.1, on the reverse strand, counting down.
GCTAATCAACTTACAATATCCGCTTATCACCACCGAAGAGCTGCTTGACACGATTAATACGGCTTCTCCCGAGACGGGCATCATTTATTATTCGTGGTACACGGCTGTTTCGGGCAATATGTTTCGTACAAACGATCGCGTACAAAGTATAGTAGCTTCACTAACTATGCAGCCGGTTTTCACAATCGCCGATATGCACGTTGAGGACGGGCGTTTTGCGGGTGGGCACTTCATTAGTAATGCTGCGTTGATTGCTTCTACGATGCATACCGTCAAGAGAATATTGAACGGAGAACGCGCCGACGCGATTCCGATGGCTATCGCCGGCGATAACTATACATACTTAAATTATCGAAACTTGGTGCTGCATGGAGTAAGCGAGGAGCAAATGCCGAAATCTGCGGTCTATTATGAGCTACCGGAGGATGGTATACCTATTTTCGTATATATCCTTATTATTATTGCCGTCCCGTTGTTTGGCGCCATTGTCTATTTGCTCACGATTCATATTCTGCGTGAACGCCGCCGCCGTCAAGATTACAAATTGCATACTCGCTATGAACAAATGATAGGCCACATGCCCATCATTTACTATCAGATATTACCGAAATATAATCATCAGGGCGTCATATATGACTCTGTTCTGTTGGACGTGAACGTGGCTTTTGAGAAATTCTTCAATGTGCGCAAATCTGCGCTCGTCAATCGAAACACGACTGAGGTGGCACGTCTTTGCCCGCCGTTCGCTGCGCTCGCCCGCTCGCAGAAAGTGGGAGAAGTGAGTATCGTCGTTGCCGATAAGCAAGGTAATGAAGTATATTTTGATCGTTTGACGTTTGAAAGTGCCGATAATAAAACGTTGGATGTATTTTGTATCGACAAAACGGATGCTCACAATATTTTGCAAGATACCAGTCGCCAGCAGAAGGCTTTGGAGACGATTTTGAATCATATTCCGATTGCGGTCAAAGTAAAGGACGTCAATGAGAGATTAGGATATGTCTTTTGGAATACTACGGCGGAACAGCTCTTCGAGAGTACTTCCGAGTACGCGCTCGGGCGTACCGATTATGATACCATGCCCGAAGACGTAGCGGAAATGATACGCCAAGAAGATTTAGAGTTAATCCGAACGGGACAAACGCAAATCGCTACGCGTCATTTCTTCGACCATAAAGGAGAAGAACACTTCACGCATCAAAGTAACAGCTTGATTCATCTTCCGAGCGGCAAAGATTGGGTGCTTTTCACGGCATGGGATGTGACTCAGATGAAGAAATTGGAGCGTGAGTTGCGCTACGCCAAAGAACAAGCAGAAGAATCCAATCGGATGAAATCGGCATTCTTGGCTAATATGAGCCATGAAATACGGACGCCCTTGAATGCAATCGTCGGGTTCTCAAGCATTCTGGCTAACGAAGCCGACGAAGCGGAGCGGAAAGAATATCTTTCGATTATTGAGCATAACAATGCGTTGTTGTTGCAACTAATTTCGGACATCTTGGATTTAGCAAAGATAGAGGCAGGTACATTAGACTTCTCGTACACTAACGTAGATATAAATAAAACCTTGCGGGAAATAGAGCGTACGTCAAATATGAAGCAGACGCGTGAAAATATTCCGATCATTGCGGAGTTGCCTATGCAAGAACTTTATTTATATACGGATCAGACGCGCTTTACGCAGGTTGTTACTAACTTTATTAACAACGCGATGAAGTTTACGTATGAGGGCGATATACGTTTCGGCTATCATAAGCCCAAAGATAATACGATTTACTTCTACGTGACAGATACCGGAACGGGTATTCCAGCCGACAAAAAAGATAGCATATTCAATCGTTTCGTGAAGCTGGATTCATTTGAAAAGGGCACGGGATTAGGATTGAGCATCTGTAAGAATATTGTTGCGGAGTTCAAAGGAACAATCGGCGTAGATTCGGAGGAAGGAAAAGGATCTACGTTCTGGTTCAAAGTTCCGTATCAGACGGCCAAAGCACATCAGTCTATTGGGAATATATAGAAAAGAAATCCGGTACTTCCTAAGTACAATTTCAGAATAATATATATACCTTTGCGCCTTAAATTTTGCTTCGTCGCACGTCGAAGCCCTACATGATACAGTAGAAATGATTAAAAAACCTTTTTTAGCGTTCCTTTTCGCCGGACTCTTCGGTATTGGAAACGCAATGGCTCAAACGCCGGATAGTCTGTTTCAGATAGAACAAGTAACCGATTTAGAAGAAATAGTAGTAACGGCCTCCCCCAAAGAATATCGTAAGCTTCGCGAACAGCCGGCTTCCACGACGATACTTGATGAACAGATGTTGCAACGGCACGGTATTGATAATATCAAACAACTGAACGGCTATATCCCAAACTTATTTACGCCGGACTATGGTTCGAGGATGACGTCGGCCGCGTATATACGCGGTATTGGATCGCGTATCAACACACCAGCCGTTGGTCTTTACGTAGACAACCTTCCTTTTATAGAGAAATCGGCCTATGACTTCGAATATGATGCGATAGAAAGTATAGATGTTTTGCGCGGCCCGCAATCAACACTATATGGGCGAAACGCAATGGGCGGGTTGATTAGAATACATACCAAGAATCCTTTTCGTTATCAAGGCACGGATTTTATTATCGGGGCGGCTTCTTACGGCGGCTACCGTGCTTCGTTGAATACCTATCAACGCGTGTCTTCACGTTTGGCTTTCTCTGCCGGCGGGTTCTTGGCACATGAGGACGGAATCTGGCGCAATAGTTACACGAATGGATTGATGGATAAAACCGATCGCTCCGGTCTTCGTTTCCGTATGCTTTGGTTGCCTGCCGACAACCTGAAAATCGGACTAAATAGTAGTTACGAATATTCCGATCAAGGTGGGTATCCTTATTTTTATAGGGGGAACTTGGAAGAAGAAACGCGCTCCTCGGAAGTAGGTCGTATCTCCGTGAACGATCCGAGTCACTACCGTCGCCATCTACTGAATAATGGAATCACAGTGGAGTATCAAACGAATCATTTTACGTTAAGTGCCGTCACCGGACACCAATATCTGACGGATAACATGTTGCTTGATCAAGATTTTACCGAGCAAGATTTGTTTACGCTCGGTCAGCGGCAGCAGATCAATACGCTTTCGGAAGAGATCGCGCTGAAATCGAAATCCGGGCGACGTTGGCAATGGACGACCGGCGTATTCGGTTTCTACCAGTGGCTTAATACCAATGCGCCGGTGGCTTTCAAAAAAGAAGGACTAACGACGTTGATTGAAGATAACGTGAATGATATTTTCCCCAGCTCGCCGATGGCGCCGACTATGCACTTGACTCTGAATAACAATGAACTGGCTATCGGTGATATATTTAGGACTCCTACTTATAACTTGGCTGCATATCACCAGTCAACCTTTAATCATTTGTTCGGGCTACAAGGTTTGTCTCTCACGCTGGGTATCCGGTTGGATTATGAGAAGATGTATATTGACTACGATAGTTACAGCCAACCTTTAGACTTTACGTTCGACTTCGCGATGGCCGGCGTAGGCCCCCGTCCTCCTATCAACCTGACCG
>JAISIB010000189.1 GCA_031262265.1 Prevotellaceae bacterium | reverse complement strand
TCGATTGACGCAGACGCGTAAAGCTATTGTGAACGATGAAGCCGGAACGACGCGCGACCGCCAATATGGAAAGTTCGAGTGGACGGGACGTGAGTTTTCCGTCGTAGATACCGGCGGTTGGGTGGTTAATTCGGACGATGTGTTCGAAGAAGAAATACGCAAGCAAGTATTGATAGCTGTTGAAGAGGCGGATGTTATCTTGTTTGTAGTAGACGTAAAGAATGGAGTGACTGACCTCGATTTGGAAGTAGCGGATATTCTTCGACGTTCAAAGCGTCCGGTACTGGTGGCGGCCAATAAAACTGATACGAACGAACTTCAATATAATGCGGCCGAATTTTATAGTTTAGGTTTGGGAGAGCCGTTTTGTATTTCTGCCCTTTCCGGCGGCGGAACCGGTGATTTGTTAGACAAAGTAGTAAGTTTGTGCACGAAAGAAGCGGAAGAGATATTGGAAGAAGAAATACCGCGCTTTGCCGTAGTCGGTCGCCCGAACGCAGGGAAATCCTCTTTTATCAACGCACTCATGGGCGAAGAGCGAAATATCGTAACGGATATTGCCGGTACTACGCGTGATTCTATTCATACGCGGTATAATAAGTTTGGATTCGACTTTTATTTGGTAGATACGGCGGGTATCCGGAAAAAAGGAAAAGTAAACGAAGATTTGGAATACTACTCGGTGATTCGTTCCATTCGTTCTATTGAGAGTGCGGACGTGTGTATTCTGATGCTCGACGCAACGCGTGGTATCGAAAGCCAGGATTTAAATATCTTTTCACTGATTCAGCGTAATCAGAAGGGCTTAGTTGTTGTCGTAAATAAATGGGATTTGGTGGAAGACCGGTCTCTGATGGTTCAGAAAGAGTTTGAGAATGCGATACGCTCGCGCTTTGCTCCGTTTGTAGACTTTACGATTGTCTTTTCTTCGGCACTGACGAAACAACGTCTTCTGAAAGTGTTGGAAGAAGCGAAAGATGTCTACACCAATCGCCATACGCGTATTCCGACCTCAGTGCTAAATGAAGAAATGCTTCCGCTTATTGAAGCATATCCGCCGCCTGCGACGAAAGGTAAATATATTAAGGTGAAATACGTAACGCAATTGCCCAATACGCAAGTACCTTCATTTGTTTTCTTTGCCAATCTGCCGCAATACGTCAAAGAACCGTATCGCCGTTTCCTTGAAAATAAGATGCGCGACAAATGGAAACTACACGGTACACCTATTAATATATATATAAGGCAAAAGTAAATACTTCCTTTCGGATGAAACAACGAGGGCACTCATCGCCAAGATGATTGCCCTCGTTCTCTTTGTGCTGGTTGTCTTTCTTCCTAAGCTATCTTTTCACCTTGCTCGCTGCGTTCTATATAGGCCAAAACATCTCCTTTGTTGACAGTTGTTCCTTGTTGTGCGCAAACTTCAATAATCCGTCCGTTGAAGTTAGCAGGAACTGTGTCGAATGTATTCCATGGTGTGGAAATGTAACAAAATACCTCGTTCTCCGTATATTTCTTCCCGATAGCGGGTGCTTGCGAGGGAGATTCGGGCGTTACTTCCCACAAAACTTTTCCTTTCTCGTAGGCAACGATCGGTTCTGCTTTCATGCGCTTCAGTTTCCTTACTTCGTCTTCGGAATATCCTTTGCCCATCGCCGCATCTTTGGCGCGTTGCAGTTCGTCTTCAAAACGTTGTTTAGCGATGCCTGATTTATAATCGCGATACTGCCTGTCGTGCATAGCCAACTCAAACAGTTCTTCCTCGTCTTCACCTGTTTCCCAACCGTTCTCTTGCATTTCCTGCCGATAGGTATTCAGCTGGTCGGGATAGTTGTCTTGCGGATTTACATCCGAGAATTCGTAACCTTTCGACTTGGCAATCTCTACGATCTCAGGAGCTAAACTTCCTGGTAGTTTGCCGCATTTGCCGAGAATCATATCCCACGTATTGCGATCAATCATGCTATATCGCTCCTCACCTTTGGCCAGTGCCATCAGATTCATAAGTGCTACGTTTTTTACGTATTGGCTAAATGGCGTTACCAATGGCGGATAACCTAATTTCGGCCAAACGTATTCCACTTCATCGAAAAGTGCGAGCAGCAAATCATCTATTGTCATTTCCTGCTTTTCTTGTTCGGACAGAATGCGGTTGATGCCGGCATGCACGCCTTTCAAATCGGCCATCATGGAACCCATCATGCCGCCCGGCAAGCCGCTCTTCAACAGTAACGACGACATTTGTTTATTAGACTCATCCATAAAATATCCCAGGAAGTCATCTATGAAGTTTTGTGTTAGTGTTCGCACTTGCATGTAGGCTTTCATATTTATTTTTGGTACGTCGAAACCGGCATCTTCCAGCATGGCTTGCACGGAAATAACGTCGGGATGAATTTTCCCCCAAGAGATCGGTTCGATAGCTACGTCGATAATATCCGCGCCGTTACGACAAACTTCTAATATGGAAGCCATAGAGAGACCCGGCCCCGAATGCCCGTGATATTGGATCAGTATATCGGGATATTTATCTTTGATGCTTTTTACCAATCTTCCTAACATAGCCGGCCTACCGATGCCCGCCATGTCTTTTAGACATATTTCCGGTGCGCCGGCCGCAATCAGTTGTTCGGCAATGTCTACATAATATTCTACCGTGTGTATGGGTGAGTGCGTAATGCACAGGGTTGCTTGCGGTATCATACCCGCTTCCAGTGCATAATGAATAGAAGGAATGATGTTGCGGACGTCGTTCAATCCACAGAAGATGCGCGTAATATCTACTCCTTGTGCGTGCTTCACCCGATACATGAGCTGCCGTACATCAGCAGGGACGGGATACATACGAAGTCCGTTCAATCCTCTGTCAAGCATGTGAGTTTGTATGCCTGCTTGGTGTAGTAGGGCGGTGAAACTACGCACAGCGTGATTGGGGTTCTCTCCGTACAGCAAATTGACCTGTTCAAATGCGCCTCCGTTGGTTTCTACTCGGGAGAAGCAACCCATATCGATAATAGCGGGGGCTACTTGCTCCAATTGGTCTTTACGGGGTTGGTATTTGCCCGATGATTGCCACATGTCCCGATAGACAAGACTGAATTTGATACTTCTCTTCATCTGTGGTGTAATATTAAAATTTGTGTTTGATATAAAATTTATGTTTTATTTACGGGGCAAAGATATGGCTTCACAGAGGAAAATAATAATTATTATCTGCATATTTATAAATAAACGGTCGTTTTTTAGCTTTTCCCCCTTCATCAGACTCTACTCTCGTTGATTTTGCCAAGCATACTTTGCAAAAAAACGAAAAGAATACGCTATGTAGCAAGAGAATTATCGCTCCGTTATTTTTTAAGGTATCTTAGTGAATTAAGTTACGAGCTTATTTCCATCAGATAGTCGGATATTGAATTTTCCTCGTCAGATATTTTGGTTTTGTAGCGGGATTGCAAAATAAACGGGTAATTTCCTGCAAAAACAGCAGAAAATTGCCAACTCAGCATTGCATTTTTCAAAAATACGCTATCTTTGGGCAATTTTTTGAACATGATTAAAAGAATGAAACAACTTTTTGCTCGAATAGGAGTACTTCTTCTTTTGCTTTGGGTGGCTTCGAGTGGCATTGCCCAAGATTTAATTGCGCGTCAAGCACCGGTAGATAAAAAACTAAAAGCCGTCGATTCGCTGGCTTTGGTCATCCAAATAAAAACCGAACTGACAGAATTTCCTGCGTTCGATATATATCCTTCTTGGAATAAGAAGTCTGTTCATACATACGAGGGAGCAAAGGTCCCTGACTCCTACATTTTTAATTTATCCGGCTTTCATATGCCGACGCCCAACACGCGGGTGACGTCTAAGTTTGGCCCTCGTGGACGTAGGATGCACAACGGTATTGACGTGAAAGTTCAAATCGGTGATACCATCTATGCCGCTTTCGACGGAAAAGTACGAATGGTGCGAAATCAAGGTCGGCGCGTAGGATATGGAAGGTATGTCGTGATACGACATCCGAATGGTTTGGAAACTGTTTACGGGCATCTGTCCAAGCAGCTGGTCGCTGAGGATCAGTTGGTACGTGCCGGTGAACCTATCGGACTGGGAGGCAACACCGGACGTTCTTTCGGATCGCACTTACATTTTGAGACGCTTTTCCTAGGAATCCCGATTAATCCGGCTTTCATGTTTGATTTTCCAAATCAGGACATTGTTGCCGATACGTTCACCTTTAATTATTCCAAGTCGGCACGTAAGTCGGACGTCGTTTCGGGCGACGGAACAATTTATCACCGTGTGCGCAGAGGAGATACGTTGTCGAGAATTGCCTCGCAACGAGGCGTATCTATCAATACGCTTTGCCGATTGAACGGAATCAAGCGCACGAGCATTCTACGCATCGGTCAAGTGTTGCGTTGCTCGTAGATTCTTCGTTTTCCGGTATTATTTCTACCTTTGTGCCATAATAAGGTACATACGCTCATGGAAGAAACCAAAAAACAATTTGAGCAAGTCATTGCCTGCTGCCGTGATTTGTTTTCCAAAAAGCTACACGATTACGGAGCCGCTTGGCGTATTCTTCGCCAACCTTCGGTAACCGATCAACTCTACATCAAGGCGAATCGAATACGGAGTATTGAGACGACAGGCGTTGCGATGGTGGATGAAGGCGTGCGCGGCGAGTTTATAGCTATTGTTAATTACGGCATTATCGGCCTGATACAGCTTGCGTACGGCTATGCCGATGCAGAAGATTCCTTTTCCAAAGAAGAGATCCTCAAACTTTATGATAACTATGCGCAGCAAACGCTCGATTTGATGCTGGCTAAGAATCACGACTACGGCGAAGCGTGGCGCAGCATGCGTATCTCCTCGTACACGGATTTGATTCTAATGAAAATATACCGTACCAAACAGATCGAAAGTCTGCACGGGAATACACTTGTCTCGGAGGGCGTCGATGCCAACTACATGGATATGATTAATTACGCAGTCTTTGCATTGATTAAATTAGGCATTGAAGAAAAATAAGCATATTGTCTCGTTCACGTGGGTTAATATGTCCCGCTTACTGTTGGTGTCCGCATTTTTACTATCGGGCTACGCTAAGTCTGTCGACCCGCTGGGGACGGTTTACAAGTTGCAGGATTACCTGACTGCGTTCGGAATGGCCGGTTGGTTCTCTGATAGTCTGTTAGTCATCGCGGCCGTTGCTCTTTCCTCGTTCGAGTTTCTATTAGGTATTGCGCTTCTGTTTGGTATTCACCGTTATCTGTCCGCTTGGATTACGTTTGCTTTCATGGGCGTCATGACTCCGTTGACGTTCTACCTTTGGCTGACCAATCCCATCCACGATTGTGGTTGTTTTGGCGATGCATGGGTGCTGACCAACGGCGAAACGTTTGCTAAGAATATCGTGTTGTTGTTGGCAGCGGCTTCGATTTGTTGGCGACCGCGTTATATGGTACGTTTTGTGACTGAGAAAATGCAATGGCTGGTAGGCTTGTGTTCCATGTTCTTTATTATCGGTTTGTCGGCCTACTGTTATCGTTATCTTCCGATTCTTGATTTTCGTCCTTACAAGGTAGGGGCGCATTTTTCAGCAGACGGCTTTGCGTTGACTGCGCCCAATCCCGACAATTTGCCGCAGACGGCGGCCGATACCACCTATATAGATTTTTATGCGCTCAATGAAACCGACGAGGATATTACGTTGAATTTGCTCACGGATACTACTTATGTCTTTCTGTTGGTATCTTCCGATCTTTCTAAGGCCGACGATGATAATATCGATTTGTTTAACGGGGTGTACGACTACGCGGTAAACCACCACTATCCTTTTTATTGTCTGACGGCCTCTCCTCCTGAAATTATCGAACAATGGAAAGACCGCACGGGTGCAGAGTATCCGTTTGCCGTAGCCGACGAAATCACATTGAAAACCATGATACGTTCCAATCCGGGTCTGATCATGTTGCGAGCAGGGACGATCGTGCAAAAATGGAGTAACGAAGAGATACCGGATATAGAGGAATTGACGGCACCGATGAGCGAACTGCAATGGGCTGAGCCTCATATAGAAAATACATGGGTAGTGGTCGGACGGGTATTTGCCGGATATGTATTTATCCTATTGTTGATTATACTTTCCGACGGCCTGTTCGAGTGGATAAAGTATCGCCGGAAAATAAGTCGGTCGGAACGGCAAATAACGAACTCGGATAATTGAATAAGATACTTGGAAAAAAGAATAACAAACTGTCTAATTAAAATAATAAGTTATGAGAAAAAAGATTGTTGCGGGCAACTGGAAAATGAACAAGACCCTGCAAGAAGGAATTGAGTTGGTTAAAGAATTGACAACGGTACTTGCGAACGAAAAACCTAATTGTGATGTCGTAATATGCACGCCGTTTATTCATTTGGCGTCGGTTGCACCGACGTTGAAGGGAACTGTGATGGAATTGGGAGCAGAAAACTGCGCAGACAAGGCGTCGGGTGCATACACGGGCGAAGTGTCGGCTGCGATGGTAGCTTCTACGGGTGCCAAGTACGTCATCTTGGGACACTCCGAACGTCGTGCTTACTACCACGAACATGCAGAATTGCTACGCGACAAGGTTCAATTGGCTTTGGCCAATGGTTTGACTCCTATCTTCTGCATCGGAGAAGTTTTGGAAGACCGTGAAGCCGGCGAACAAGAGGAAGTAGTGCACGAACAAATCTCGAACTCGTTGTTTGATTTCTCTCCCGAAGATTTCGCTAAGATCGTATTGGCATACGAACCTGTATGGGCGATCGGAACCGGTAAGACGGCGACCGCTGAGCAGGCGCAAGAGATGCACGCCTTTATCAGGAAAGCAGTTGCTACCAAGTACGGCAAAGAAATAGCAGACAATTGCTCAATTTTGTACGGAGGTAGTTGCAATCCGAAGAATGCGAAGGAACTTTTTGCCAATCCCGACGTAGACGGCGGCTTGATTGGTGGCGCCGCATTGAAATGTGCTGATTTCAAGGGCGTGATTGATGGTTTTAATGCCTAATCTTCGGAGCATGACGAGCTATCGGATGAAAATTATAGGGTGTTGCTTCCTGCTTGCAATGGCAGGGAGCAATATACTCTATGCACAAGATAATTATACGCATATTTTGCAGTCGATAGAGGGCTATATGCCGAAGACCGGAAAGGTCACGATTCATCAGGATCCGCGTATTGCTGCACTCATCGGCAAGGCGCGCGACCTATCGAAGCCACTCAATGAAAATGAGCAGCTGCGCGTGTCGGGATATCGGGTGCAGGTTTATGCCGGCGGCAATTCCGGTGTGGCGCGGCAGGAGGCTGAGAAAATGGGAGAAAAGGTAAAAGAAGTTTTCCCCGATATGAATGTTTATACCAACTTCGTATCTCCGCGCTGGTTATGCCGCGTAGGTGATTATCGCAGTATCGAAGAAGCCGATGCGGCTATGCGAAAGATTCGGGCGACGGGTGCTTTCAGAGAAGTAGCCATCGTGCGTGATCAAATCATTATTTACTGACCACATCATGTTACGAAAGGAAGAAATAAATCATCCTAATTTGGATGGTTTGAAGAGTTGTTTTCATCAGGTACTTGAACTCTTAGGCGAAGACACCGAGCGTGAAGGATTATTAAAGACCCCCGAGAGAATGGCCAAACTCATGGTTACTTTGACTGAGGGCTACCGAATCGATCCGCAAGAAATATTGCGCTCGGCTTGTTTCAAAGAGGAATATAGTCAAATGGTTATCGTCAAAGATATTGATTTCTTCTCCTTGTGCGAGCATCATGTGCTACCGTTCTACGGTAAAGTGCACGTAGGATATATTCCTAACGGATATATCACGGGGCTAAGTAAGATAGCACGCGTGGTGGACGTCTTTTCGCACCGTCTGCAAGTGCAGGAGCGCATGACTTGTCAGATTAAAGAGTGTATTCAGCAAACGCTCAACCCGTTGGGCGTGATGGTCGTTATAGAAGCGCAGCATTTGTGCATGCAAATGCGTGGCGTGGAGAAGCAAAATGCCATTACCACGACGTCTGATTTTACCGGCGCATTCAAACAGGCAAAGACGCGCGAAGAGTTTATGAATTTGATCAGGCGTTAGGCGGAAGAATGACGCGGTCTCCTTCTTTTTTCTCAATGAATTGCAGCACTTCGTGCTTTTCTTTCCACGCGGTCATAATTGTTAGGTATTGATTCGGGTCGCTGAGGGCAGGATCCTGCAAAGAACGCAGTAGTTTCCGCATTTCATCGCGCAAGACGGCGCACTTGTAATTGATTACCAACATACCGACGGTGTCGCTAATCTCCGCTTGTTTTACTTTCCGAATATCTTCCGGGTTTGACAAGCCTGACATACGTTCATGATACTTACTCAACTGGTAACGATTGCTTGCCAACTCCGTACAGGCGTGTGAGAATGCGGCGTCGGAATGTGAGATAAAATAACGATGCGCCTGAAACTCCGGTTCGCGGGCGTGTGCGACGGCTTCTACCAGTATTCTTTTGTGCAAAGGAACTTGCAATTCGAGTTCATCGTTGGCCAATTCTGCCTGTATATACGTGGCGACGCTGACAACATACTCGTTGCCTTCCTCGTCTTCCTCTGTGTATAGCTCGCGCTCGCCGTAGCGAACAATCATCTGTGCCAGCATTTCTTCCAACTTGCCGAGTATGTTTTGTTCGGCAGTCGGAGTTTGTG
>JAISIB010000212.1 GCA_031262265.1 Prevotellaceae bacterium | reverse complement strand
GACGACGAGGTGGTCGACCATTTCGCCGGAGATACGGGCGTCACGTCCTACGACGATCTTATTGCTGTCGTTGTGCGTATGCGTACGAATGAAAGCGGCATACGCCGAAGTGAACTTGACGATATCCAACGGGTTCAAGCCTTCGCCGATTCGTCCGCCGATAGTACCGCGAATGCCGGAGATAGATTTTATCAGTGCCATAGTTACCAGATTTGTATCTTCCTTAAATCATAAAAGTAAGGATATACATATTCTTGGGAGATGCTGTGTCCCGACGTGGAAGGTACGATCAGTTTGACATGTGCGCGATCACGTATCATCGGCAGCGGTACCAACCAACCGGCAGGAACGGCCGTCGCCGTAGTCGAAGAGTAGTAGTAGTTATAGTACCAGTACATTTGCCCTTCGCTGAAAATACCGTATGCGGTAGTGCTCGTCTTCGTATAATCGAATACGTCTACCACATCGTCGAGGTTGTAGTTGGATGCGCCGGTGGTGTCGTTGGCAAGCATGTCGTATTCGAGAAAACGAACCAGCAGCTGGTCGCGATTCTTGATCGTGTCGCCCGTACCTCTGTCCACGATTTGCATATAGATACCCGTCTCCGGAAACAACACGTACTCGTTGTCGTTCGGATAGAGCGGCGGGCAACGGGTAATGGTGTCTTTCAGAAACTCTTCTTGGGAAATGACGGTAATTTGGTGCTCGTCGATGAACTTGCGAATCGCCTTCTTCTCATCTTCGCGCTTTTCCGCATACGTTCGCGTGTTGCTGCACGACTGAAAGGCGGCCGATACCACGCAAAGGAAGCCAAATAAAAGTAATAATTTCTTCATTTTGTTTGAGGGTTCAATAGATGAACATGCTGCAAAAGTATTTTATTTTACGCAGATATGAAAACGAACCGTCAAAGAATCCGTTTTCGTTTAACGTTTATTGTTTCAACAAGTCTTCGTAATGTACCATTGCCCGACGGAAAACGTCGTACGCTTCGGCCATCGAACAATACAACTCACCGCCTGCGGCATTCAAGTGACCGCCGCCGTTGAAAAAAGTTTCGGACATCCGGTTGCAAGGAAAGCTGCCTACGGAGCGGAGCGACACTTTTATTTTGTCTTGCTCGGTATCTTCGCGCAGGAAGCAACTGAACCGGACATTTTTGATAGAGAGCGGCAAGTTTACGAAACCTTCCGTGTCGCCTTTCAAATAGTGGAACTGTTTTTGTTCACTGCGTTTCAGGCTGATAAGTGCCGCGTGAAATTCAGGAAATACCTGCATCGTGGTCAGCACATAGCCCATCATGCGCAGACGCGACTCGGAATAGGTGTTATACACGTTGCGGTAGATCTCATCCTTGTCGATGCCTTTCGCGAGCAACTCGCCGATGATGAAATACAACTCCCGATTGTTCGAGTTGTAAGTGAATCCGCCCGTGTCGGTCATCATTCCGGTATATATGCAGGCGGCTGCTTCGCCGTTTAGTTCTTCGTAGTATCCCAATCTACATATCAAACGGAAAACAAGTTCGGACGTGGACGAGCATTCGGGGTGCGAAATGGTAATACGGCAGAACGCTTCCGGATTCAGGTGGTGATCAATCATGATTTTGCGCGCCGGCGAGGCTGAGACGGAGGCGCCCATTGCGTCTAACCGCGAGAGTGTATTGAGATCTAAGCAACAAATGACGTCGGCGTCGGCAATCAGTTGATCGGAGAATTCCTTCAAGCGATCGTAAATAAGGATGTCTTTCGCGCCGGGCATCCAACGTAGAAAGTCGGGGAAGACGTTGGGCACGATGACGCGCACTTTCTTACCCAATATACTCAGAAAATGCCACATGCCCAGCGACGAACCGATCGCGTCTCCGTCCGGAGACACATGAGTGACTATCACGATGCGATGTGCGTGGTCGATCCAGCGGCCGAAGCGGTCGATGTTTTCTTGTTTGATTATCTTGTTCAACATCATAGGAGAGTATGTTTATCTAATGGGCGGCAAAGTTACACAGAAATTATATCAAGCAAAATAACGTAACCAAGAAAGGAACGGAGAAATCCATCACGATGCCGTGATAGATACAGACAACGGCATATTCGCGTCCCGAATAGCGAGAGATTACCGGCATCGTGATGTCGATCGTGCTGGCACCGCCCACCGAGATAGGGGCTAACTTTCCGAAGTAGCGCACGAGTAGCGGAGCGAGTAACAAGGTGATCAGTTCACGCAGGACGTTGGCAAGCAGCGCGACGGTTCCCAACTCGACGCCCCTGTATTCGGTAATCAGAATGCTCGATAGCGAATAGTAGGCCAATCCCGACCCGACAGCCAACACGTCGGTCGTCGGACGATCGGGAATAAACAGCGAAGCGACGGCGCAACCGGCCAGCGTGCCGGCGATCGTCATGGCGGGCAACCACATCACGCGCGGATCGAGGGAGCGGAAACTGCGTAGCAACTCTTTGTCGTTACCGATGCTGAATCCTACGCTGAACAGCAACACGTATAGCGTGTAAGTCGTCGCTCGGTGAGCCGTAAAGTCGAAAGGTATCCATCGATACAAGCCGCAGAGGATGCCGACGGCGAAGAATGCTAAGATAATCAGGCTGCCTTTCATCGTTTCATCCCTCTTGTTTGTAGGCGTCCTGTCGGGGCGTTCTCGGCCGGATGAACATCCACAACGCCCATGCGAACGCCGTGCTGCCCACTACCGCGCCTGTCGTGACGATGAGCGCGTCGACTCCGATCGTTCGGATGCGCGATACGATAGCTTCGTTGCTCCCCACTTCGATACCCAATACGAAGAGCAGTGTCCAGATGATGACGATGATGAGCCGGTCGATGCGGCGCAACCGCCACTTCGAGAAGTAACCGACGAGGATGCCGGCCAGCAGGATGGCAAGGACGATAAGCATAATGCCGTGATGTTTTTAAGAACGGGCAAAGATAGTGGAAATATAATTTAGATGATATACAAATTAAGCCAAATAATAAATGAAGCGGCGGGCGAATGAATCAAAAGCCTTACTTTTGCGCACGATTTTAGTACTCATTAAATTTTAGAACAATGGCTTACATCATTAGCGAAGACTGTATTGCATGCGGCAGCTGCATTGACGAGTGTCCGGTAGAGGCTATTTCCGAAGGCGACATCTACGTGATTGACCCCGAGGTATGTACCGAATGCGGTACGTGTGCCGATATTTGTCCGTCAGAGGCTATCCATCCGGGCGAATGACCGGTTCTTTCGGCCATGCGATACGAAAAAATAGCGAGCCTGCTTCCTTCTGAACGGAAGCAGGCTCGTTGTTTTTAGAACGGCGTATCTGCGTGCGATAACAAGCTCGCTCGTTTCAACAAGCTCGTCAGTTAATTCAATAACTTACGAGCTTATTTTAGCGGCAAAGCCGCCTATGAACAGAACTGTCGATAAAGATAGAGCCGCTCCTCGCGAAGCGGCTCGTTCACTTAAAAAACATAAAAACAAATCACAGAATCTCCCGTACACAACCGATCTGTTATTGCGTAGGGATAGTTATTTCGTTAATCGCTCGATGCCTTTGGAATTTTCACGCAGCGGATATTCCCGTAAGGCTGCGCTCCGACTAACTGGCTACCATAGTTACCGCCGGCAGCCCAGTGACCGTATGCTCCCAACATGATCTCGGTGACTTGCGAATAAGTATCTGGCGTCCATGCCAACGTACTGGCGAAGAGCTTGTGTCCGGGAACTGAGTCATCGCTGTCTAATGTCAGATAACTCGAAGCGCCGATATATTGTCCGGATAGTCCATCGGAGGATACATAGCCGCGGCCATAACTACCTCCGGCAGGGAAGAATAGCGAATGACAATTGTCCGAACGATAAATGAGCATACCTTTATACGCCAACGGCTCTGCATCGCTTCCGGTTCCTACGCGTGTCGTAGCGGTTCCCTCATCGCTATCCAGCATGGGTTTCAGCTCTTTTCTGTCAAAGTAACCATCGGCATAAAAGCCATACTGATACTCTAATCCGTTTTTGGATTCCGGAGGGAAAAATCCGCTCTTCATACTAATCGGCGCCGATTTCCAAAAGCTTTGGAGCATCTCGCTGTCGGTACGCCCCGCGATATTATTGCTACCGCCGCCGACGAAAACGGGGCCAACCGGCGTACTACCTCCGACGTTCCCGTTGGTTATGCCGTCCGTCCATCTTCTGTATCCGCTGGGACAATATTCAAATTTATCTTTTACGTCGTCCCAGAAATAGTCCGGTACAGAGCTGTCATAATCCGAATCTCCATAATACCCTTGGTAGTATCCGGATCGATTGCTCCCAATATAATTGCTCTCGTCGTATTTCCATGAATAACCATTGGGAAACGTATTGGTATTGCCATCATCATCTTCATCCGTCCAACCGAAGTGCGCCCAATAGAAGACGCCTCCGACTTTGGTCGGATAATCCGTGAATATACCTTCTCCCGCACCGACGAAATAAATGCCATCCGTATTGTTGTTGTACGGCGCACCGCTCATCGTCAGATTGTAGGCTGAGTAGCGCATCGCCATGGTACGGTTGACAACCATATCGGCACCGGTAGCGTCAGTCGTCGGAAGATTTTCTTGCGGCGAATATACATAGTCCGGCTCGTGCCCTTGGCGCAGATAGATGGTATGGTTTTTCCATTGCTTCTCGGCCTGCGAAGCATACGATAGTACGATGGCTGCATAGCGCGCAGGTCGCGCTTCCGAATCATAGTTGGTGTTTTCAGACCATTTACTGTTTAGACCGATACGGAAATAAAGGCTCCCGTATTGTTCTTGTACGCCGCTGATAGCTACTTTTGCCGTCGACGGATCCAGTTGGAAATGTTCGGCGTTGGCATCGGCTGGCGGGAAAGGATAGGAAGGCGTCAACTGATCGAACAGAATATCTCCTTCGGCAAAACCTTCTTTATGTCCTCCGTGTAGATATGTACTATCTCCGTATTGATAGACTTGCAGTGCCCATTTGCCGACGGGCACATTGTCGATACGTATGAGTCGCTCGCCCGTCTCATCGGCTTTCCAGAATGCGCCGGCGGGAGCTAACCATTTACTGATACGCGTTTCCGTGTAACCGGTTAAGTCAGGCAATGCTTGTAGCACGAGACTGGCAGGCTTAACGTAGAGCTTGGTGTCGGCCGACATAAATACCAATTCGACCGTTCCGATAGTCTGTCCGACAAACTCGTACGGAATAGTTATTCCTGTCTCGTTGGGGCCTCCGGTCAGTATGGAATCCTTTGCTGCGCCGTCGGCCATGTCAATGGTGTTATTTGTCTTGGGATTGGTGAGCGTCCCTTCCCCGTGCGTAATCTTATTTGTCCACGTGGCTTGCCACTTTACGTTCGATTTGACGACGATGTTCCCGCTCAGCCCGTCGTCGGAGGTAACCGTCAGGTAAGGCTTCACGTCTTTCGAGGACTGCGTCACACTCACGTGATAGCGCAACCTTCCTGCCGTGACGACGACGTAAGCCGTTCGGTCTGCGCCCGTGTCGTTCTCCGGCACGTTCAAGATTACGTTCACGCCCGTAGCGTCTTGATCGCCGGTGGCCGCTCCGCTCACCGTATCGTTGGGCGTAGTAATCGTCGTCGTGGAAAGCGTCAGCCACGTGCTCGTTGTCTGACTCGTACCCGCCTCGTCGTCATAGACGATGGCCGTCCATCCCGTCTGCACGTCCGTCTTTATCTCTAACGCCGTAGCCGCC
>JAISIB010000168.1 GCA_031262265.1 Prevotellaceae bacterium | reverse complement strand
TACGCGCTCCCAAACTGCCTCCTATGACGAGATTCGTTTTCTTTTGCGCGTCTAATCAGTTATTTTGCAAGAAGGCCGTTCGGTCTGAGGAAGTATGTAAGAGTGCCGGGCGTATCGGGTTTCCGGTCAACAAAATACGTTCGCTCGGGAAGTAACGTTCCATGCCTTCATAAGCTACGCAGATACGATACGCACGTTTGGCCAACAATCTATTGGTAATGCCCGGGAATGAATTTTGCTCCTGAATGAGTGTCGGTATCCCCCTGAATTGTGCCGCTTTGAGCATAGGTCCGCTGGCATATCCGCCGACGCCGACAACGACGTCCGGTTCTTGTTTCGTCAATATCCACCATGCCTTGAATTGGCTGCGTAGTAGTTTGAACAAGACGGGTATGTTTTTTAGCCACTGTTTACGGTTGAATCCGGCCACCGGCAGTCCGATGATTTGGAACCCTGCATGCGGCACGGCGGTCATTTCTAACCTTCCCTTAGCTCCGACAAAAAGAATATTTGCATCGGGACGCTGTTGCAGAATAGCGTGCGCAATGGCAATAGCAGGGTAGACGTGTCCACCGGTTCCCCCGCCGCTGATGATTATTTTAGGTGCTCGTTTCATAGGTTCCATTGTTTTATTCCGAAGCAAAAGGCGTATCCGTAGACACGGCTTCTTGCTGTTCGATACTAACCAACGTGGCATTCGATTCTTCTTGTCGGGCACGATCTATCGCTTCGATGTAGCGACTTACGCTGAGAATAATGCCGATATATGCGGCAGATATGAGCATACTGGTGCCTCCTTTGCTGATCAGCGGGAGCGGTTGCCCGGTATGTATCCAGCCGACGGCCACGGCCATGCTCATCAGGGCTTGTACGACCATCATTAGTGACAGTCCCATTACTACAAATGCCGGAAAGGTACGGTGGCATCTTTTTGCCAAACGCATCGCTCGATATAGCAGGATGAGATAGAGAAACAAAACGAAAGCACCGCCTATCAAGCCGGTCTCTTCAATGATTATCGCATAGATGTAATCGGAAAAACCATTGCTCAACAGGTCGCGTTGTTCGGACTTGCCGGGCATCTTTCCTACGATACCGCCCGTTGCGATAGCGATCTGCGCATGCGTGAACTGACGATTTTGATCGGTGATTTGATAATCGGTAGCGGCCACTCCATCATCTTTCGGACTGACGAAGTTTAGGCGATTGCTCCATGTGACGAAACGATCAATGTTGGTGCTTCCTACCCATGCCGGCGGGTTTTTGATAAACAAGAATACGCCGACTGCCGTAATCAAACCGGCTGTGGTGAGCAAGGTCATTCGTTTGGCTCCTAACTGACCTACCCACATAAACAAGCATACGACAAAACCTATCAGGATAGCCGTCGATAAATTTTCTTTGAAGATTAGCAAACACGTTACGCCCGTTAAACCGATTATCCACCAGAAGATCTTTTGAATATTCCAGCCTTTCTCGTGCACACGCGACATCATAGTAGCAATAGTCAGCACCAGTGTTAGCTTGGCAAGCTCCAACGGTTGAAAACCGACGCCGAATATGGTGATGGCGCGGGAAGCTCCGTTGACTTCCTCGCCTTTGAATAATACCCACACCAAGAGTATCCATGATACCAACAGTCCGAACGAACCAAGTATTTGATAAAATTTGTGCGGAATCAGGTGGGCAACAAGTGCCACGCACAATCCGAAGAATACGTACTCGGTTTGTTCGATAACGTGCTTCCACGGATTTCCTTTCCCCAACGTCAGTATGCTTGAAGCACTGAATACTTCTACGATGGAGATAGCGCACAAAATCAGGAAAATCGTCCAGATGACGCTATCTCCTTGAAAGATTCTCTTTATTATCTTTTGCCATTTCATAGTTGTCCTATAAGTTTCTGACACACGCTTTAAATTGATTTCCCCTGTCCTCGTAGTTACGGAACAAATCGAAACTTGCACAACACGGGCTAAGTAATACCGTATCTCCTGTTTCTGCCATACCATACGCCTGATCAATGGCTTCTTTCATACCATGTGCATCTGTTATCGGCAGTCCGAAAGAATCGAAGAAACGATGCAACTTGGCGTTGTCAACTCCCAAAAAGACCAAGGATCGGCACTTCTCGTGCACTAAATCGGCGATCTCGGTATAATCATTGCCTTTGTCCGTACCTCCCAATATTAAAATGGTCGGCGCAGTCATACTTTGTAGCGCATACCAGCAGGAGTTTACGTTTGTCGCCTTAGAATCGTTGATAAATCTTACGCCGCGTACGCGCGCTACATCTTCTAAACGGTGCTCCACACCTCGAAAATTAGATAAAGCCCGTCGGATATCCGTATTGGTGATACCGGCAACGTTCGCAGAGATACCTGCGGCCAGCGAATTGTATAAGTTGTGCGTACCGGTCAGTGCCAACTCTTCCTGCTCCATGTTGAACGCCAGCGGTTGGTTGATCATTACTTTGCGATCTTCGACGTAAGCAATGGCTCCTTGTTCCTTGACGGCAGCAAACGGGTATACGTGCGCTTGGATACCGTACTTATCCAATTCTCGTCGTATGATAGGGTCGTCATTCCAGTAGATAAATGCATCGTCCGGCGTCTGATTCTGAATGATGCGGAACTTAGCGTCTACATATTGCTGCATATCGTGTCCATATCTATCCAAATGGTCAGGCGTGATGTTCATTAGCACGGCAATATTCGCGCGGAAATTATACATATTGTCCAATTGGAAGCTACTAAGCTCAATTACGTAATAATCATGGTGCTCGGTGGCTACTTGTAAGGCTAAACTGCGCCCGATATTGCCGGCCAATCCTACGTTCAAGCCGGCACTCTTAAAGATATGGTATGTCAGACTGGTAGTAGTGGTTTTGCCGTTACTACCGGTTATACAAATCATGAGCGCATCCGTATAACGTCCGGCAAATTCTATTTCCGATATAATAGGAATGCCTGCTGCTTGTATTTGCTTCACGATTGTCGTATCATTGGCGATACCCGGACTTTTAATTATTTCGTCGGCATTGAGGACCAATGATTCTGTGTGTGGACGTCCTTCTTCCCAAACGATGTCGTACGATTGTAGGAGTTCTTTGTATTTGTCTTTGACAGCCGAAGTGTCGGACACAAAGACGTCAAACCCTTGTATCTTCGCCAGAACCGCAGCACCTGTGCCACTCTCGCCTGCTCCTAATACAACTATTCGCTTTTTCATGACGTTTATCTCCTTTATCTTATTTTCAACGTAGCAATAGCAATGGCTACCAGTAATATCGTAATAATCCAAAAGCGCACGGTAATCTTTGATTCGTGAAAAACCTGATTAGGCTTCACGAAACGATACGTACAAGCCGGATCCAGTTGACTTAATTGCGTGCGGAAGTGATCGTGAATGGGAGTGCGCTTGAAAAGACGTTGTTTGATACCCCGCTTCTTCCCGCGTTTGAAATAGCTTACCTGTAAAATGACCGAAAGACTTTCTATCAAGAATACTCCGCACAGGATAGGGATAAGTAGCTCCTTCCGAATGATGATAGCAAACACGGCGATGATACCGCCGATAGTCAGGCTTCCGGTATCTCCCATAAATACTTGTGCGGGGTAGGCGTTGTACCACAAGAATCCAATCATTGCACCGATGAACGCACAAATAAAGATAACTAACTCTTCACTGCCGGGAATAAACATAATATTCAAGTAACGCGCAAACTCCGCATGGCTGGAAACATAAGCCAGCACGGCCAATCCGGCTCCTATGACAGCAGAATTGCCGGCTGCCATACCATCCATACCATCGTTTAGATTGGCTCCGTTGGATACGGCCGTTACGACGAGAATGGTAACGATAACAAAAACAATCCAGCCGGCTGTTTGTGCATGCTTGCCCATAAAAGCGACTAAGTAGGCATAGTCAAAGTTGTTGCTTTTAACGAACGGTATCGTCGTTTGCGGTGTTTTTATAGTATGCTCCTCGTGTATAACTTGTATCTCTTGCCCGCTGCGACTGACTTCCACATTTTGCCGAATGACTACGTTAGGACTTAAATAAAGGATTAAACCCACAATAAGCCCTAAACCTACTTGTCCGATGATCTTAATTCGTCCGTGTAGCCCTTGTTTGTCTTTCTTGAAGATCTTAATATAATCGTCGGCAAAACCCAGTACTCCCAACCATACGGTCGTAAGCAGCATTAATTGTAGATAGATATTATCCAATCGTCCTAACAAGAGAGCGGGAATTAGGATCGCGGTTATGATAATTACCCCGCCCATACTCGGTACGTCCTTTTTATCTATTCCGAACGGGTCAATATCTGCGCTGCGCGGTGTTTCTACGATTTGTTTGCGTTTCAGAAGTTTTATGAACTTAGCTCCAAATATACTAGATACGAGTAAGGCCAGCACGGTAGCTGCCAAAGCGCGAAAAGAAACATAAGCGAAAACGCCCGCACCGGGTATGTCTAACTTATCTAACCATTGAAACAAGTAATAAAGCATGGGGGTTACTGCATAAAAAGTTATTGTTCAAAAATCTCGCGTAATATTTCTTTGTCGTCAAAGTGATACTTCGTTCCTTTGACGTCTTGATAATTCTCATGCCCTTTGCCGGCGACGAGAATGACGTCATTTGCTTTTGCCAGCATGCAAGCGGTACGTATGGCCTCTTTGCGGTTGACTACACTGATAGTCTTTTTCATATCAGTAGCGTCCAATCCAGCCAGCATATCATCAATAATATCCTGAGGCTCCTCAAAACGGGGATTGTCGGAAGTGATAATTACTTTGTCACTCCATTTAGTCGCAGCTTTAGCCATCATGGGTCGTTTGCCTTTGTCTCGATTGCCGCCTGCGCCTACCACCGTAATTACGTTGCCGTTTCCTTCCACAATTTCATGAATGGCAGTCAGCACGTTTACCAGCGCATCCGGCGTATGCGCATAATCTACGATGGCCGTGTATCCATCCGGAGAACGCATAGATTCAAAACGTCCGGCAACGGGCGTCATCTCGCTTAATATACGTAGAACTTCTTCTGCCGGTTTTTTACTTAATAGCATACTTGCACCGTAAACTGCGAGCAGATTGGATGCATTGAATTTCCCGATAAAGCGAACAAAGATTTCGCTTGCGTCAAAGTTTAATAACATACCATCGAAATGGGTTTCGTTGATTCGTCCTTTGAAGTTACTAAGGCTCCGTAGCGAGTAGGTATAAACTTTGGCTCGCGTATTCTGCGTCATTACCAATCCGTTCTTGTCGTCCAAGTTCGTTAGGCAGAAAGCATCGGTCGGCATATCGTCGAAGAATTTCTTTTTCGCTTTTAGATATTCGGCCATGCTACCGTGATAATCGATATGGTCGCGAGTTAGATTGGTAAATATTCCTCCGGCAAATCGTAATCCTGCG
>JAISIB010000122.1 GCA_031262265.1 Prevotellaceae bacterium | reverse complement strand
ATCGTGTTATTATGGTGGTTATGGCGTGAGTGTTCCACCTCTATCCATTCCGAACAGAGAAGTTAAGCCTCACCGCGCCGATGGTACTGCGTATTAGTGGGAGAGTAGGTCGCCGCCGTTTTTTGGAGTATGCCTTGTGCATAGAAGTGTATATTTGCCCCGTTGTTGTTTGTTTCGAGGAGAGACGAACAGCAGCGGGGCAAATGCGTTTAAATACTTACGAGAAAGAAAGAACGTTGCGGAATAATGTGACTATATTTTTTATCGAATTTATTTTATAAGTTGAGGTTCTGTGGGTGGAAAACTAACTTGTAAAGAGTAATCCCGCATTCGTACTGGTCGATTCCGTCTATCGATGGCTGCTCGCCCTTTTGCGCCGCGTGCCAAACGCAGAGCTTCCTCGTCCAACTCTTGATTTCCTGTACTCCGTGTTAACAGAGCTTCAGAGATGGTCCCGTCTTTCTCAACAATAACCTGAACCAAAGCCAATCTCTTATCATTGATATCCCAATTCTGATAACGATTATTGGCTTTGAGATAGAATAGAATGTCATTAAATTGTGGTTCCTCTTTTAGTTTATCACGCAAATCATCAAATCTATATAATTTGTTATCATCATCCATTGCTTCGCTCGTTTGGCTTACGTCCGTTTGTGCTTTGGACTTCGTTTGATGGATTACCGGAATTTTCCCTTCGAAGCTGCTTTCTCCTTCGCGTTTAAGTTTTCCCACAAATAGTACGTTATTTGAATTGTCGTTGAGCGAAGCCGCCAACGCTTCCAACTGAGCACGTTGTTCGGGAATGATGTCTGTTTCCTTTGCCAAGAGATCTTCCAGAGCGTCTTTCAATTCTATCGGATCACGATTGTCGGCATAATAACCTCTTCTGAACGGAGGAAACTTGGGTGTCGTCAAACCACCCAACATATCCAGACGCAGGTCGGCATAGAATCCACTAAGATCATGCTTGTCAACAGCCACCACTACTTGTTCGCCATCTAAGATAATCGTGGATTGGTTTATCTGAATGAGTTTGTCTTCTACCTGTACAGTTGTCAAGTAATAATCGGGCAGTTCCACGAACGAAGGTCGGAATGCAGCTCCTTCTTTCTGCGGATAGGCGGTATATACCGGTTTCAGACGATTGGCCGTCGTGTCGTAATGATAAAGCGTATCGAGTATCGGTTGATCTGTCCAAGTCCAGAACAGCACGTCGAAGGCCTCGGTACAGAATGCGCTGGCCATTTCATTGCCGAAATCCGGTTGCGGGATTATATAGTTAGCGGCGGAGACTTCTTCGATGAGATTACCGGCGAGATCTTGCACCCAAGCGACACTCTTCGCGCCCGGAAAAGCTAAGTTTGCGATACTCAGCCGCTCTTTCTCGGCATCTATCGTGAAAGTCGCTTTGGTCGTCATATACGTCAGCGGTATCGCTCGGTATTGATCCTTTTGAATATCGTAGGCGATCAATTTCTTGTCCATCCACGGCATGAGGTAGACCGTTCCGGAGTCGTCGATATAACTGTCGCAGATAGGCATGACATACTCGTAGGGGCCTTGTCCGCTCGACGAGACTTCGGTAAGATATTTGCCCTGTCTATCGAACAGCCTATAGCCTGACGCCGAGGAAAACACGCCGATGTAACGTTCACTGACGAATACTTTGGCACCCGAGCCTACTATGGCCTCATCGCTCGTGTTGTCCAGACACACGATTGAGAAATCGGAAAGTAGCGAACTCAACGGTACGACGACCGTGTCTTTGAGTAGATCATAATTGGCGGATACGAGCGTATCGGAGCCGACGATTATGCGTTCGGCAACGGTAGCTTTACCGTTTTGTTGTCCGCCGCATCCCACGAGTAGGAACGATAGCAGCAGAATGAAAGGTATAGAACATGCTTTCATGCGTTTAATGTTTAAAGTGTACAAGTAAGGTTTATGACAGCAATCGCGCCAAAGTTATAAAATAATCATGGACGATATTAAAATAAAATCTAAAATTATTTCCCCGTAGGTTTGTCGGTGAAGGCGGAACTCGCTATTTTTACAGCCATTATGAAGAAACATAGCAAACGACCGTTATTATTGCTCGCGACACTTTGTCTGGGTGCTATCTCAGCGGTGTGTCAGACCGGCGAACCCGACGTGTATCTGATACAAAGGGTGGCTGCTGATTCTCTCGAGCGATTGATGCAGCGCACCGGTTATGTGCTTTCCTATAATGCCGATACGCGCAATCCCCATTGGGTGGCATGGAAATTGACGGCGGAACGATTGGAAGAAGGTACTAAGCGAATCGACCGTTTTCGTTCGGATCCGGATCTGCCGCGCGCGCAGGCCGTGACGCCGAACAACTATAATCGAAGCGGATGGGACAAAGGCCATCTGTGCCCTGCGGGTGATAACACATGGAGTAAAGAGGCGATGCTCGAAAGCTTCTATATGACAAACATGTCGCCGCAACACCCGAATCTGAACCGTGGTGATTGGAATGAATTGGAGGGAAAATGCCGCCAATGGTTGGAGAAAGATAGTTGCTTGTATATCGTGGCTGGCCCCGTGTTCTATGAGTATTTAACTCCTCGCACTATTGGGAAAGATCTTGTGCGCGTACCGGACGCGTTCTTCAAAGTCATTCTATGTCTGCACGGAGAGCCGCGAGCCGTTGGTTTTGTTTATCCTAACGAACGCGGAAACCGGCCGTTGCACAGCTATATGACTACGGTGCGCGAGGTAGAGCAGCTGACCGAGATAGATTTTTTCTCCGCGCTTCCTGATAGTATTGAACACCGGATAGAGTCCAGATATATTCCCGCAGATTGGCCGGAGTAGCTCTGGTAAATGCGACTCGAGCGATACGCGTGATGATAGAGTCTATGAGCTACTGAAAATATCAAAGCCGGAAAATTTATTTTCCGACTATCCGGTGGGAATAACTTACGAGGATATTTATCCAACTAACGAGGAACTACAAAAACAAAACCCTTGTCGGATTCCGACAAGGGTTTGCTCTATTATATAATAAGGAGAAAAATCAGTTTTCGACGACGAACTCACGTAAGAAACGGACGTCGTTTTCCGAAAACAGGCGCAAATCGTTCACTTGATACTTCAAATTTGTCATACGCTCAATGCCCATGCCCAGCGCATAGCCGCTATATATACTACTGTCTATGCCGGATGCTTCGAGCACGTTAGGGTCTACCATGCCGCAACCGAGTATTTCTACCCAGCCGGTATGCTTGCAGAACGGGCAACCTTTTCCGCCGCAGATGTTGCAACTGATATCCATCTCAGCACTTGGCTCAGTGAACGGAAAATAGGAGGGGCGTAGACGAATCTTGGTATCTGCGCCGAACATCTCACGAGCAAATTGGAGTAACACCTGTTTTAAGTCGGCAAATGAAACACCCTTGTCGATGTATAATGCTTCGATCTGATGGAAAAAACAGTGCGCGCGATAGCTAATCGCCTCGTTGCGGTAGACACGACCCGGGCAAATGATGCGAATGGGCGGTTTTTTCATACTTTCCATAGCGCGTACTTGCACCGACGAGGTATGTGTGCGCAAGATAATATCTGGATGTGCTTCGATGAAGAAAGTGTCTTGCATGTCGCGGGCAGGATGGTCTTCGGCGAAATTGAGTGCGGAAAATACGTGCCAATCGTCTTCTATTTCGGGGCCTTCGGCGATGCCGAATCCCATACGTGAGAAAATGTCGATGGCTTCGTTGCGTACCAACGTCAACGGATGTCGTGTGCCGAGCGGGGTTGGATAGGCCGTGCGCGTCAGATCTGATTCCTCGGCGCGTGCATCTACGGTTTCGCAAGCGGCTTTTAGTTCGTTGATGCGATTCTGTAATTTTGTCTTCAACTCATTGAGTCGGATGCCTACTTCTTTTTTATGCTCGGGAGCTACATTTCGGAAGTCCGCCATCAAATCGTTGACAACTCCTTTCTTTCCGAGATATTTGATACGCAAGGCTTCTACTTCCTCAGGTGTGCCGGCAGCCAGCAAATCCGCTTCGTCCGACAATTGCTTAATGAGAGCGATCATGTGATTCTTGTTTTATGGAAAATTACCGCAAAAGTAGTGGATTGAGGGGATTAGTCAAAGAAACTCTTGAACTTCTTGAAAATCTTTTCTTTGACCGATGCGCTCGGCTTGAAGTTAGGAGCCTGTTCCCATTGCTCGATGGCAGTTTTTTCGGCGGTCGTAAGATGTTCCGGCACATAAACGCTCACATTGACGAGCAAATCGCCGGTACCATAGCCGTTCACTGAGGGAAGTCCTTTTCCGCGTAGGCGTAGCACCTTTCCCGGCTGTGTCCCTGCGTCAATCTTTACTTTTACGCGGCCGTCAATGGTCGGAACCTCTATGGATCCGCCAAGCGCAGCTGTCGGGAAGCTGAGTAGCAGGTTGTAAATTAAATCATTCTCGTCGCGGATCAGGTCAGCATGCTGTTCTTCTTCCACCTGAATAAGCAAATCTCCCGGAACTCCGTTTTGTTTGCCGGCATGTCCTTTGCCGCTCATCGAAAGCTGCATGCCTTCGGCCACTCCCGCAGGAATTTTCACGGTTACTACTTCTTCGCCCATGACGATTCCGTCGCCGCCGCACACCTTACATTTGTTTTTGATAATAGTCCCGACGCCGCCGCACGTGTGGCACGTGGTGCGCGACTGCATCGTGCCGAGTATCGTATGCTGCGTGACAGTTTGCGTCCCACTGCCGTGGCAAGTCGGACAAGTCTCGGTTCCTCCCGTTCCTTCTGCGCCCGTTCCGTGACAATGGTTGCACGTTACGTATTTCTTTACTTTGAATTTTTTCTCTACGCCGGTGGATATTTCTTTGAGCGTCAGTTTTACTTTCAGACGTAAGTCGGCACCCCGAAATACGCGCTTTTGTGAACGCCCGCCGCCGAATCCGCGTCCGAAACCGCCGCCGAAATGTCCGCCAAAGACGTCGCCGAACATGGAGAAAATATCGTCCATCGACATATTTCCCTCGAATCCGCCGCCAAAGCCGCTTGCGCCGCCACCCGCTCCGCCAACGCCTGCATGACCGAACTGATCATAGCGTGCGCGCTTGTCCGGTTCGCTCAGCACTCCGTACGCTTCTGCTGCTTCCTTGAATTTTTCTTCCGCTTCCTTATTTCCCGGATTTTTATCTGGGTGATATTGGATCGCTTTCTTCCGATAGGCTTTTTTTATCTCATCGGCGGTAGCATTTTTCGCTACTTCCAGTATTTCGTAGTAATCCCTTTTCTCTGCCATGATGCAATGTTGTGATATGTAGTTCGTTTTATTCTCCGACAACGACCTGTGCGTGACGAATTACTTTGTCGTTCATCGTATAACCGGTCTTGGTGCAATCCATAATCTTGCCTTTGGCATTTTCATCAGGCGTTGGGACAACGGCAATAGCCTCGTGGTAATCCGTATTCAACGTTTGTCCGATAGCATCTATGGGTTGTACGCCGTGTTGAGAGGATAAAATGGAGAGGAATTTATTATATATAAGGTCTATCCCCTGTTTAATGGCTTCCACGTCCGATGAATTTTTCATCGTCTGAATGGCGCGTTCCATATCATCCACGACGGGGAGCAGACTGAGGATACTTTTCTCACTACCGTTCAGTATTAGTTCGGCTTTCTCCTTCATCGTACGCTTCCGGTAGTTATCAAATTCTGCCATCTGACGCAGATATTTATCGTTGAGCGTAGCCAATTGCTCGGTCAACTCGTCCACTTGCTTTTGCAGCGTTTCTTCTGCATTCGGCGTAGCTTCTTCCGTTACTTGCGTATCTTCTGTTGCTACTTTTTCCTGTTCCATAGATACGTCCGGCGTTTCTTGCCATTCATTTTCTTGTTGTTTGTCTTGCTTGTGAACTTTGTTTCGAGTACTCATATTTCAATAGTTTTATATTCGATATAATTTATGAGCGAACTTCCGTCGCTTTGTTCGCGGGGCATGCAAAAAGTTTGCCAAACATATTCATTGTGAGATAGAAATCATTCAATATGTCAATTTGGCGCATCCGACTGATACGAAAGTACGTGAAGACGATCAGGAGCGAGGGTCTCGTTGGCCGTTTCGAGTAGCAATGCGGGCGTAAGAGCGTCAATGCGTCGAAAAGTGTCCTCAATTGTTTCATATTTGTCGTAATGTAAGAATATTTTAGCCATACCTAATGTTCGGCTCTCATAGTGTTCGGCAGCGATGCTCAGTTGCCCGACGAGTTGTCGCTTAGCCGCGTGCAATTGAGTGGGCGTCAGAGCAAATTGGCACAGTCGTTTCAGTTCTTTACGAACCAGCTTCATACAGCGCGCCACGTCGGCATCGTCCGTACCGAAATAGATGTTGAAAACACCCGTATCCGTATAAGCCGTTACGCCGGACTCTACGGTATATACCAATCCACTGCGTTCGCGTAGCGACATGTTCAGTCTGCTATTTAATGCCGGCCCACCCAGTAGGTTGTTTAATAGAAAAACGGCCGCATGCTTAGGGTCAAACGCCGAATAGCTGCGTGCACCGAGAATCACGTGCGCTTGGTGGATGGACCTCCGTTGCGTCACTTCTTTTGGAGTAGTCGGCGCGGGCGACTGTCGTTGTGCGGCGGAGCGATGACCGACGGGAATATCTGCCGTATGTTTTTCGAGCGTGCGCACTATTTGGTGAAACGACAAACCGCCTCGCACGAAAAACACCATATTCTCCGGATAATAATAACGTTCGGCAAAACGCTTTACATCGTCTGTCGTGAAACGAAGTAACTGTTCGGGAATACCCAGAATAGAATGTCCCAATGCGTGGATACCGAATAGTTGCGTTTCGAAGTCGTCAAAAATTTGTTCGGCAGGCGAATCTGCATAGGAGCGAATTTCATCGATAATTACCTCTACTTCCTTTTTCATTTCTTCGGGCAGGAAAACAGAACGAAATACGAGATCGGTCAGCAGATCTACCGCGCGCGAGAAATGCGGCCTCATGATCGTGGCATGCACCATCGTTTCTTCTTTTGTCGTATAGGCATTCAAGTCGCCGCCCACCCTATCTAAGCTATTCAAGATTTGCCAAGGACGTCGCTGTTGCGTTCCTTTGAACAACAAGTGTTCTACAAAATGCGCCATTCCTTGTTCGTTAGGCAATTCGTCTCTGGTTCCGACGTTGATAGCATAGCCGCAATAAATAATAGGAGAGTTCGTTGGCTCGTGGATAACACGTAGCCCGTTCGATAATTGCGTATGATTCATGCCTGCAAAGGTACGCTATTTTTATGAGATACCTTGTGCGCATATTATTAAGGTTTCTTATTTGATTATCTTACCCGCATATTTGATTATCTCGGTATCTTATTTTCGCAACTAAGTAAGCTATTTGACGGTCTGACTTTCTCCAACAAATGTCAATAAAGGATGTTTTTCGTGAAACCTGCTGGTAGTGTGAAAGAAAATGCGGATATTTGCAGGCTGTTTGTATATAGGCAGCGTATGCACGCAATTATTTTTATATGCACGGAGAGATACTATCCACCATCAAAGATATTCTTCAACGGGAAGCGGAAGCTGTTCTGAACATTCCGGTAACCGATTCTTTTGAACGAGCCGTTGACTTAATCATAGAACAAATACACCGCAAAGGCGGTAAATTAGTGACATCGGGTATGGGGAAAGCCGGACAGATTGCGATGAACATTGCCACGACCTTTTGCTCGACGGGTACACCTACGGTATTCTTGCATCCGAGCGAGGCGCAACACGGAGATCTGGGCATCTTGCAGAAAAACGATCTGTTGCTGTTGATTTCCAATTCGGGCAAGACGCGTGAAATCGTAGAGTTGACGAAATTGGCGCATCATTTGAATCCCAATCTTCCGTTTATCGTGATAACGGGAAATCCGGATAGTCCGTTGGCTAAGCAATCGGATGTGTGTATCGCCACCGGAAAACCGGCGGAGGTGTGCGCTCTCGGGCTGACGCCCACAACTTCTACCACTGCCATGACGGTTATTGGCGATATCTTAGTGGTAGAAACTATGAAACGTACCGGATTTACGGTAGAAGATTACTCAAAAAGGCACCACGGCGGTTATCTGGGAGAGATGTCACGTCGCATGTGTGAACAATAAATACTAACGACAAAACTAAATGAAGAATTTTGAAGAGCTGGGCGTTTCCCCTGAGATACGTAAAGCGATTGAAGAACTGGGGTACGCTGCTCCCATGCCTGTCCAAGAGGAAGTGATTCCGTACTTGCTGGGCGAAAACAACGATATAGTGGCATTGGCACAAACGGGAACTGGGAAAACCGCCGCGTTCGGCCTGCCGATTTTACAAAAGATTGATGTGCGCGAACGAGCACCGCAAGCACTTGTGCTATGTCCTACGCGCGAACTATGTTTGCAAATTGCAGGAGACCTAAACGACTATTCCAAATACATTGACGGGTTGAAGGTATTGCCGGTTTACGGCGGTTCTTCCATCGAAAGCCAGATTCGTTCGTTGAAGAAAGGCGTGCATATCATTGTAGCTACGCCGGGTAGATTACTCGACTTGATGGAACGAAAAGTGGTGTCGCTGGCAACCATTCGCAACGTCATACTGGACGAAGCCGATGAAATGCTGAACATGGGATTCACGGATAGTATCAACGCCATTCTGGCCGATGTGCCCGAAGACCGGAATACGCTCATGTTTTCGGCGACGATGGGTCCCGAGATTGCTCGTATTGCAAAAAACTACCTGCGCAATCCCCGCGAGATTACGATTGGTCGCAAGAATGAAGGCGCAACGAATGTCAACCATGTGGTGTATATCGTGCACGCCAAAGATAAATATGCTGCGCTAAAACGAATCGTAGATTATTACCCGCAAATTTACGGTATCATCTTTTGTCGTACCCGAAAGGAGACGCAAGAAATTGCCGACAAACTGATGGAAGAAGGTTACAATGCCGACTCTTTGCACGGAGAACTGTCTCAGGCTCAGCGCGACGCCGTCATGCAGAAATTCCGTATCCGTCATTTGCAGTTGCTGGTGGCAACGGACGTGGCGGCACGAGGATTGGATGTGGACGACCTCACTCATATCATCAATTACGGTTTACCGGATGATACGGAAAGCTATACGCACCGTAGCGGACGTACCGGACGTGCCGGCAAAACGGGAACTTCCATTGCCATCATCAATGTTCGCGAGAAGAGTAAGATGCGCGAGATAGAGCGTATGATCGGGAAGAAATTTGTACTTGGCGAGATGCCTACCAATCGTCAGATCTGCGAAAAACAAGTTTTCAAAGTAATCGATGATATAGAGAAAGTGTCGGTCAACGAGGAAGAAATCGCAGAATATATGCCGTCTATTTACAGAAAGCTGGATTGGCTGGAAAAAGAAGACCTCATAAAGCGCGTAGTGTCGTCGGAGTTTAACCGTTTCTTAGAATATTATCGTGACCGCGAAGAGATAGAAATGCCGAGCGACCAGCGTGAACGCAACAACAAACGAGGAGAAGTGGCCGGAAAAGGCGCGGTACAAAAAGGCGCACGTCGCGCTGAGAGCGGATATGCTCGCTTGTTTATCAATCTGGGTAAGTTGGATGGTTTTTATCCGAAGCAAGTGATAGAACTCTTGAATCGTTATACCACAAAGCGTGTTGAAATTGGACGTATTGACTTGATGAAGAGCTTTTCTTTCTTTGAAGTGGCCGAACGACAGGCGCGTATGGTTGTCGAAGCCTTGAATGGTACGACTTTCAACGGGCGAAAAGTGGCTGTGGAAGTGGCCGATCAAGCTAACGAACCTGCGCGTAAGAAGGGCAACTTCAAAAGTAACGTGAAAGAACAAGGACGTAGAGACTACTCGAAGGGAGATTCAAAACCGAAGCCCAAGAAAACGTCGCGCGCCGAACGCGGATATACGACGGCACGAGGTCCCAAAAAGACCGACGATTGGAAACAATTCTTTAAGCAGGACTAATGTGAATACTCACGTCCGGTAATCTTTTTCCGACTGATAACCCCCAAGAATTTACTGCCTTATTTTAATCTACGACTATCTGGCTGCCAGATCATCGAAGAGTATTTGTAAATACGCCTGTCCTTGCGCAAGCAGCGTATCCGATTTGTTACTGTTCTCCGTTTCAATGATTCGTTCGGCATCGCAATCGTAGATTACGCTACCGGCTTCTGTTAAGTACCCGAAAGCATTTGGAAACGTGAAATAGGCAAAATGCGGCGAAGTGGGGTTGAGCATATTCTTACTGAATCGGAAATCATCGTATGGTAGTCCCAATTGAGCAAGAAGCGTTGCTGCAATATCGATTTGTGAACCGATGGTATTGATTAGTGTGTCGGAACCGGCCACCGCACCGCCGGTAAATATGAGCGGAATCTCATAACGAGCAAATGAAAGGTCGGCTTGCGTAGACGGAAAGCGTCCGGCATGATCGGGAGTGAGTACGAGCAGCGTATTCTCCCATTGTCCGGCAGCTTTCAATTGTGATACGAAAACACCCAAGCAGCTGTCCGTATAAGCAATCGAGTTGAGGAACGGATCTTCAAGGCGATGAAACGGAACTTCAAAAGGTTCGTGGCTACTGGACGTTTGTATAATCTTCAAGAACGGTGTGTCGGCCGTTTGATCCGTTAAATCTCGTAAGACGCGATTGAATACGACATGGTCGTGTGCTCCCCATTTACTTAACCGCTCCGCATAAGGAAAATCCACCTCGGAAACAATATTTTCCACGCCCGCCGCCAATAAGTACGAACGCATGTTGGTGAAATCAGCATCGCCGCCATAATAATAGTCTACCGTGTATCCTGCATCACGTAGGGTGCGCGGGATGGCAGGCAGGCTTTGCGATTTACGCGGATACTTCATAATACTGGTAGTAGGCTGTGCGGGATAGCCGCTAAGTATGGATACGAGTCCCCTGTCCGTGCGGAAAGAATTAGCATAGAAGCGGGAAAACAGTACGCCGTCGCGTGCGAGGCTATCCATGTTTACGGCAACGTTCGGTAGCCCGCCCAATGTTGTCATCGCCTTGGAAAGAAAGCTTTCGAGAATCACGAATATAATATTAGGCCGCCGCGTGGTGAGTAGTTGCGTCTGTATGCTGTCCGGTGCCGATACTTCGGTCATGGAGGCAAACAATCTTTCCGCTTCCTCGTCCGGCATATAACGATATTGCGCGGAAAAGTCGTGCTCGCGCATGAGTGATGCCAAGAGGCTAAATGCGGGATTGACAGCCGCGTGATTTAAGAACATTTCGTGGCTATAATAGGCCTTACCTATGTTCATAGTCGATACGCCGAATCCACCTCTGATCGGGATAAATAGCAATCCGGTCAGCAGCAGCATCACCAGAGATATTTTACCCCGATTGCGAAGCGGCCGCACGTCTCGTTCGCGCCGAACCACCGTACATACGAACAGTTTATATATCAATACCGATAAACAAAGGATAGTTAAGCCGCCAAGTGCCGACATCCACCAAGCCACGCTGGCCAATGCGTCTTTCGGCGATGAGACAAAATAGAAAAGCGGGGTGGAGTCTAAACGGAATCCCCAATATCGGTAGAGTGCCAAGTCGGTGACAAATATCACGGCAAGTAATAGGGCAGCCAATAGAAAATAAATTTTCAGGAGAGGGCGCGCGATGTAAGGCTGTAACCAGAGTGCAAACATAAAAAACAGTCCGGGTATAGCGGTCAGGTATCCGGCCGCAGAACGGTCAAGCGGTAATCCGTTCCATAGCACAGCTATCGTATCCGCAAATGTCAGCGATGGGAATGACGAACGGTACAATACCAAAAAGAAGAGTTTCTGTACCAAAAACAATCCTAAAAATAGGAAGTAAGTGGCTACTAATTTTATCAGTGTCTTTTTCATTTTCGTTTTTGATATGGCGCGCGAAAACAATTGGTTCTGTGCGGGCAAAGTTAATAACTTCGCTTGCAATAAGAAAGCCGCTTGTGTGTTTTTTGCAGTAAGAAAATAAAATTAGCGGGTTTCTTATTGAAACAAGACGGTCAGATATTCTTCATATACGTGATGTTTTCATAAATAACCGGTAAAAAGCTTGTGCGGTTCGATAAGAAAGGGGACTTTTACGGGTGCTAAACCTGTGTAGTCGGTACTTTTCTTGTTAAATAATGAATATGCTCGGAACAAAATAGCGTAGTTAGTCGTTTATATAAGGAAAGTAAATATCAGACGAACACTGAGAATAGTAATTATGGAACAGAAAATTAAACTACCCCATTCATTCAACATGTCACTCGGCTTCATTCCGGTAGTCATTACCCTGCTGCTGAGCGAATTTACGACGATTGATACGGCAATCATTACGGGAACGGCCATTAGCTTGACGGCTTCTGTGTTACTGGCTATCTTCGGACGCATCCCTGCGGTTACATTGAACGTTTGTACGGGCGTGCTCCTATTTTGCTGTCTGTTGGCAGTGACAGATGCGGCTTCGCTCTTGTACGGAATCGTGTCAATGCCCGAATGGAGTCCGTTCTTGTTGGAAGTAGCCATTCTCGTTCCGATGTTGACGTGCTATCAATTCAAAGATCGTATCCTTCGCGCTTGTCGCGAGCGTATGGTGCGACATAATCGCAAGGCCGATAGCATATCCAAGTGGATACAAGCGTGGGAAGCTACCTTTATTGCGATTCGCGTGTTATTGCTGTTCGCGCTGATTCATGTGGTGCTGATACTGTGGGGCGTATTTTCCATCGCACCGGTAAAAGAAACGGGACGTTACGTTCTTTTCCATGTCTTGCCGCCGCTTGTGTTTATTTGCGCAATGCTCTTCAATCAATACGGCTTGAATTATTTCAATCGCCTGATGGCTCATACTCGTTACATTGCGGTGGTGGATGATAACGGCCACGTAAAAGGAAAAATTCCCGAAGTAGAGGCCATAGATTATAAGAATGCTTATACGAATGCCGTCGTGCGTATCATTCCTCTCTATGATCAAATGATATTCGTAAGCAAGCGTGACGAAAACAACCCGTTGGATGCCGGAAAGATGGATACGCCGTTGGAGAGCTTCGTTCGCTATGGTGAAAAGATAGAAGATACGGTCAATCGCTTACTGGGACATGAGTTTCCCGAGATTTCGGGAATGAAGCCGCGCTTCGTAGTGAAGCATATTTTGAAGAATTCCGATACCAGTCGCGTAATTTATATGTTTACGTTGGATATGCCCGAAGAAGAAATGCTTTGCAACGTACGTTTTGTCGAAGGGAAATTGTGGTCGGTTACGCAAATGGAGCAAAACTTGCAAGCGAACTATTTCGGAACCACGTTGGAAGAAGAATTCGGCCTATTGAAAGATATTATTGATACAAGAGAAAAATACAAGGTATCTTAGTTAGATCAGGAAGAATCTCCTTACTCATCCTGCGCCACTCACCGACATCGAGAGTCTTTATATATTCTTCTGCCGTCGTCAGACCTGCTGCTAAGCACAGTCGAGTCTGGGGACGGCAGCTTTGTAAGATATCGTTCATTAGTTTGGCGTTGCGATAGGGAGTCTCTATAAACAATTGCGTTTGTCCTTCCGTATAGATACGTTGCTCCGCTTGCTTCAACGCTTTCACCCGCTCGCCTGCCTCAATCGGTAGATAACCTCTAAAAGCAAAGTCCTGTCCGTTGAAACCCGAAGCCATTAGTGCCAGCAGAATAGACGATGGCCCCACGAGGGGTACAACTTTTATTCCTCTTCGTTGTGCGAGTGCTACGATGTCGGCTCCCGGATCTGCTATCGCAGGACATCCTGCTTCGCTGATTACGCCTACCGATTCTCCGCGAAGTAGGGGAGCGATATAATCAGCGAGCATCTCCGGATGCGTATACTTGTTGAGCAGATAAAAAGTCAGCGAATCAATCTCAATCTCTCGATCGGTCTGTTTCAGAAAGCGTCTGGCCGAGCGCACGTCTTCTACGATAAAATGACGAAGGGAGCGGATGATCTCTTTGTTGTAAGGAGGCAATACCCGCTCAATAGTTGTGTCGCCCAGCGTGACGGGTATTAAATAGAGCGTGCCCGTTGCCGGTCGAGGTTTATCCGTAGATGATGTGACCATCGGTATCCATGTATTCTTCTAGTCCTTTTTCGTAGGTAGCCATTGCCCGAAGGCTCATACCTACGCTCGAAAAACCACCGTCGTGGTAGAGGTTTTGCATCGTCACCTTGCGCGTCAAATCCGAGAACATCATGATGCAGTAGTCGGCGCACGAATCGGCGTCGGCATTGCCGAGCGGAGACATTCTATTGGCGAAATCCATCAATTTGTCCATGCCTTTGACGCCAGACCCTGCGGTAGTAGGCGTAGGAGATTGCGAAATGGTATTTACGCGCACGTTCTTCTCACGCCCGTAGATATACCCGAAACTACGTGCGACAGATTCGAGCAGAGCTTTGGCGTCGGCCATATCGTTGTATCCGAAAAAAGTACGTTGTGCGGCGACGTAACTCAGAGCGAGGATGGAACCGTATTCGGCCACCGCGTTCAATTTCTTAGCGGTTTGCATCATTTTATGAAAAGAGACGGCAGAAATATCCAGCGTTTTCCCAAGCATATCATAATCCAAGTCGTCATACGTACGCTTCTTGCGAACGTTGGGAGACATCCCGATGGAGTGAAGAATGAAGTCGATCGGGCTACCGAGTACTTCCATCGAACGACGAAAAACCGTTTCGAGATCTTCTACGGACGTGGCGTCAGCCGGAATGACTTCGCAATGTAATTTTTCGCCCAAGGTGTTGATCTCGCCCATGCGAATGGCCATCGGCGTATTGGAGAGCGTAATAGTTGCGCCCTCTTCAACGGCACGCTCGGCTACTTTCCATGCAATGGACTGTTCGTTCAGAGCACCAAAGATGATGCCTCTTTTTCCTTTCAGTAAATTGTAACTCATACCTAAAATCTTTTAGTTTTACGGGGCAAAGGTAGAAACTTTCAACTGAAAATTGAGAAAAAACGCCATAAATGCCCCATTATGTCAGAATTTGCACTTTTTTTCTCAAAAATTGCACGCGTGTTTCTCGGAAAGGCACTATCTTTGTC
>JAISIB010000155.1 GCA_031262265.1 Prevotellaceae bacterium | reverse complement strand
AACGGTTACCATTTTCGGCAAAATACGGTTGGCGTTTACAATCCGTTTAGCGTGCTAATGACTTTCTACAAAATGGATTTTGGCAGCTATTGGTTTGCGACGGGTACACCCAGCTATTTGGTGAAGCTGCTTAAACTTAGCCATTATAATATGGAGCGTTTGGAGACGGAGCGCATCACCGACAAAGCGTTAAACAGTATTGATGCAAATCCCCAAAACCCTATCCCCGTCATTTATCAGAGCGGTTATTTGACCATTAAAGGATATAATCCCGAGTTTAAAACATACACCTTAGGCTTTCCTAACAGGGAAGTCGAAGAAGGTTTCTTAGATTATCTATTGCCTTTCTACACAGATTCTATCAGAGAAGGACAAGCGGCTTCTTGCATCGAAGACTTGGCAATTGAAATACGTAGCGGAAAGACCGATGCTTTCCTTCGTCGTCTGCAAAGTCTTTTCGCCGGCATCCCTTACGATAATTTGAAACGGGACATGGAATGGCATTACCAAAGCACGGTCTTCTTGGTCTTCCGTTTCTTGGGTTTCTACGTGCAAAAAGAATACCACACTTCGCAAGGGCGCATCGACCTGCTTCTCCAAACCGACAAGTACATTTATATGATGGAGTTCAAGGTGGACGGAACGGCGGAAGAAGCCCTTGCGCAAATCAATGCTACGAACTACGCGGCGCAATTCGCAACCGACCCTCGCAAACTTTTCAAAGTGGGCGTTAATTTCAGCAACGAAACGAAGACAATTGATCGGTGGGTAGTGGAAGTGCGCTAAATTGCAGAGTTCTCAAAGTGATATTAAGGTATTCGGATAACATGCAAACGATAGAGGCGCGAATTTCGCGCCTCTACTGTTTTCTTTCATAAAAATCTCCTACCTTTGCGACAGTTTATAACGAACACCTCATGGAAAGTACATACATCAGCCCGTCTGCGCGGGCAAATGCCTCTAAAAAGAAGCAAAATCCACATGCTGCGAAACAAACGGCGCAAGCTCCTGCGAAGCCTGTGGTCAACGACGATGCGCCGATACTCGACCCCACCAATACGGACGAAGTCAGGCGAGCGATCATCTGGTCGGAGATTCTTCAACGTAGATACTAATCCAATTTACAACATATAATAATTATGTCATATCCTTACTTATCGGCAGCCGAAGCTGCCACATTCGTTAAGCACGGCATGAACATAGGCGTCAGCGGGTTTACTCCTGCCGGTTCGCCGAAGGCCGTCACGCCCGAAATAGCCAAAATTGCCGAAGCAGAGCACGCCAAGGGCAATCCGTTTCAGATTAGTTTATTTAGTGGAGCCTCTACGGGTGAATCGTGCGACGGTATATTGAGCCGCACGCACGCTATGCGCTACCGCGCGCCGTACACGACCAACGGCGACTTTCGCAAAGCCGTCAACAACGGAGAGATTGCCTATAACGACATTCATCTTTCGCAGATGGCACAAGAATTACGCTACGGCTTCTTCGGAAAGTTAGACGTCGCCATTATCGAGGCTTGCGAACTGACCGCCGACGGGAAGATCTACCTGACGGCTGCCGGCGGCATATCGCCTACCGTTGCGCAGATGGCCGACAAAATCATTGTTGAACTGAACGCTTTCCATAGCAAAAACAGTATCGGGCTGCACGACGTCTATCAACCGCTCGACCCGCCCGTGCGTCGCGAGATACCCATATACAAACCTTCCGATCGCATCGGCACACCGTATATACAAGTAGACCCGAAGAAAATCGTGGGCGTGGTAGAGGTAAATATCCCTGACGAAGCGCGCGGATTCACCGAGCCGGACGAAGTGACGACTCAAATCGGACACAACGTGGCTTCGTTCCTCGCCGCAGACCTCAAACGAGGCATCATTCCGAAGACATTCCTGCCGCTGCAATCGGGAGTGGGCAATATAGCAAACGCCGTGTTGGCCGCATTGGGGCACGATAAGAATATCCCCGCCTTCGAGATGTACACCGAAGTGATTCAAGACTCCGTCATCGCGCTGATGAAAGAAGGGCGCATTAAGTTCGGTAGCACATGCTCGCTTTCCGTGACCAACGAATGCTTGGGCGAGATCTACGAGAACATGGCATTTTTCGGCGACAAATTAGTGATGCGTCCTTCGGAAATATCCAATAATCCGGAGATCGTTCGCCGTTTGGGTATCGTAGCCATGAATACCGCTATCGAAGCCGATATTTACGGCAACGTCAACTCTACGCATATCACCGGCACCAAGATGATGAACGGATTGGGCGGTTCGGGCGACTTCACCCGCAATGCTTATATTTCGATCTTCTCGTGTCCGTCAGTTGCCAAAGGTGGTTGCATCAGTGCCATCGTTCCGATGGTTTCGCACGTCGACCACAACGAACACTCGGTCAACGTGGTCATCACCGAACAAGGTATTGCCGACCTGCGCGGCAAAAGTCCGGTGGAGCGTGCGCACGAAATCATCGAGAAATGCGCGCACCCCGACTACAAGCAAATACTTTGGGATTATCTCAAACTGGCCGGCAAAGGACAAACGCCGCACAGTCTGAAAGCTGCGTTGGGTATGCACGTATCTTTATTGGAAAAAGGAGACATGCGCCTGACAAACTGGGCAGATTACGCGAACTAATTCACTATATACACAAAAAGACTACTCTCTGAGGGAGTAGTCTTTTTTGTTCCTATGCTTGACAAACCAATACCATTTAATAAGTGAACGGTATCGGTTTTATTGCATACTGCCGCCTACAATATCCAACAATTCGTTGGTAATAGCTTGCTGACGCGACTTGTTATACTGCACCGTCAGGTCGGTGATGAGTTGTTCGGCATTTTCGCTGGCTGTTTGCATGGCAATCATACGAGACGCATGCTCGGAAGCGGCAGCATCCAATAGGGCAGTGAAAAGTTTCAACTTCAATACTTCGGGTAGTAAGGCGGCCAGCAGCTCTTCTTCCGATGGTTCTACGATATAATCAACGGATGAGGCGGGTGCATCACTGGCCATTTCATTTTGCATCTGCGCTAAATCAATGGGCAAATAGGTATCCGTCACTACGTCATGCGAAGCGACCGACCGGAAACGATGATAGAGTAACTCCACCCTATCTGTTTCACCGGCCAAGAAACTTTGTGTCAATTGCTCCGCCAATTCGTAGGCGGGCGCATAGCTCGGGAGGGAAATCATTGCCTGATAATTTCCTTGCGAAGTATATCCCAAATGCCGCACCGATTCTTCCATTTTCTTTCCGACCGCATAAATCCGTATATTCTCCGGTTTCAATCCTTTCTCGTGATACATTTCCAACAAACGTACCAGCTCGCGTAAAATATTGGCATTGTAACCGCCGCAAAGTGCCGTGTTGGAAGCAAAACATACCAAAGATACATTGCGCACGGGGCGCACCGCTACATAAGCCGAGTGTCCGAACGAAGAAGTCGAACGCAAAAAATTCACCAATATCCCGCTCATGTGCGCTTGATACGGATGCATGCCTTCGATGGCAGCTTCTGCGTGGTGCAGCTTCGCCGACGCCACCATTTTCATGGCCGATGTGATTTTCAACGTACTTTGTACCGTACCTATACGATGCTTGATTTCCCGAATGGATTCCATGTAATGGGCTTTTAGAACTGTTTAGCCGTCGTAGCTGCCGTCGCCGTCAAGATTTTCTCTATCTCCGGCGTTATTTCACCGCGCCGCAATACATCCAATACGTCGGTTTGATGGTTGAGTTGCAGCGATTTGATAAAAGCATCTTCAAAAGCGGCCACATTATCTATCGATATACTCTTCAACAACCCATGAATGCCGCAATATAGAATGGCTATCTGCTGTTCAACGGGCATCGGAGAATACTGCGGCTGTACCAGCATACGAGTATTCTTGCGCCCTCTATCAAGCGTAAATGCCGTCACGTCATCAATCTCGCCGCTGAATTTGGAAAACTCTTCTTGTTCGCGATATTGCGCTTGATCTATTTTCAACGTACCGGCTACTTTCTTCATGGCTTTCAGTTGTGCGTTGCCGCCTACGCGCGAGACGGATATGCCCACATTTATAGCGGGGCGATTCCCTTGATTGAAGAGGTTCGTATCCAGAAATATCTGTCCGTCGGTAATAGAGATCACGTTCGTCGGAATATAGGCCGATACGTCACCGGCCTGCGTCTCAATGATCGGCAGTGCCGTCAACGAACCGCCACCCTTTACTTTCCCTTTCAGGGTTTCGGGTAAATCGTTCATTTGCGCGGCCACTTCGGGCTGGTTGATAATCTTAGCCGCGCGCTCCAACAAACGCGAATGCAGGTAGAAAATATCACCCGGATAGGCCTCGCGACCGGACGGACGGCGCAAAATCAAAGACACTTCGCGATAGGATACAGCTTGCTTCGACAAATCGTCATAGACTATCAGCGCATGCCGACCGGTGTCGCGGAAATACTCACCGATAGCCGCGCCCGCAAACGGAGCGAAGTATTGCAAGGCAGCAGGGTCTCCCGCAGTCGCCGCTACAATAATCGTATATTTCAATGCATCGTGTTGCTCCAACGTATTGACGATAGAAGCTACGGTAGAGGCTTTCTGCCCGATCGCAACATAGATGCAATAGACAGGATCGCCTGCTTCGTAGTTCGTTTTCTGATTGATAATGGTATCTACGGCTATGGCCGTTTTCCCAGTCTGGCGATCGCCGATCAGCAGCTCGCGCTGTCCGCGTCCAATCGGTATCATCGCGTCAATAGCCTTAATGCCGGTTTGCAGCGGCTCATTGACCGGTTGACGATAGATTACGCCGGGAGCCTTACGCTCCCAAGGCATTTCGAAAAGCTCGCCACCTATGTTCCCTTTGCCGTCGAGCGGTTCGCCCAGCGGGTTGATGACGCGCCCCAGCAAGCCTTCGCCGGCCTGTATCGACGCGATTCGCCCCGTACGACGAACAGTAAACCGTTCTTTGATCTGATCGGTTGCCCCCAGCAACACGACGCCTACGTTATCTTCCTCGAGATTCATGACGATTCCCTTTATTCCGTTCTCGAAGATCAGCAATTCGTTGGCTTCGGCATTGCGTAACCCGTACACGCGTGCTACTCCGTCGCTTACTTGCAGTACTACGCCGATTTCGCTGAGTTGTATTTTCGTGTCGATACCGTCTAACTGGCGGCGCAATATGTCGGACACTTCACTGGCTTTGATTGTATTTGTCATTTCGCTTTATACGATACGTTTATTCCTTGCTATCAGTTGTTTCTTTACTCGCTTCAATTGCATAGCCACACTGGCGTCAATGCGATAGTCGTTGATGTCGAAAATAAAACCGCCGAGTATATCCGGATTGATGTGCGTTTGCAATTCTACGTCGGCATGGATAATATGCGCCGCCGTCTGCCGGATGCGCTTCTTCGTCTCGGCATCCACCGGAACGGCCGTCGTCAACGCCGCCACGCCGATATGCTTCATTTGCCTATACAAATCCATATAGATCAGGCACATCAGACGAAACAAACCTTCTCTGTGATGTTGCAGCACCAACCGGATGAAATTGGCATACGTCGTACTCGTCTTACCATCCTCATGGGTTGCCGCAACTATCAAGTCAGTTTTTTCCTGTGCCGTCAGTATCGGATTTTCCAATGCTTGTCGTAGCCGCGGGTCTCCGGCAAAATGCGACACGAAGCACCGGCACTCGTCATAAACGACGTCTTCCGCACCTCGCTCCACCGCATAATCCAGCAAAGCTTTGGCATAGTGTTTTGAGATAATACCTAAATCCATCGTCTACCTATTATGCTTGCTCATCGCCCCGCTGTAAATAGTCTTCCAACATTCGGTCTATCATCGCCATCTGATCTTCTTGCGTGCTCAGGTTCTTACGAATGACCATCTCGGCAATATCTACCGACATCGTAGCCACTTGTCGACGAATCTCCCGAATTGCTTCGTCTTTCTCCTTTTGCAGCTGAATTTTCGCCTTCGCTAATTCTTTTTCCGCGCTTTCTTGTGCTTTTTTGCGAGCGTCTAAAATTATTTTCTCCCTTTCTTCTGCCGCTTCGCGCATAATGCGCCCTTGCTCTTTATCGGCAGCTGCTATCAAGGCCGCGCTTTCCGATTTGACGTGCGCCAATTGTTCGTTGGCCTCACGGGCGGAAATCACGGACTTATCAATATAACTTTTCCGATCCTCGACCATCTTGACAATAACGGGGAAGCCATATTTCGCAAGCACGAAGAATACCACCCCGAAAGAGAGGAGCATCCAAATAAACAAGCCGAAATCCGGTGTAAGTAACGACATAGTTTTCTGCTTTAACCTATGCCAAGATAAAACAGAGTATAATCGCCAAAATAGAGACTCCCTCCACGAAAGCAATCGCGAGAATCATATTCGTACGGATACGGTTCATCT
The DNA here is from genome assembly GCA_031262265.1 of Prevotellaceae bacterium. Classification (GTDB taxonomy): domain Bacteria; phylum Bacteroidota; class Bacteroidia; order Bacteroidales; family Bacteroidaceae; genus JAISIB01. The sequence continues at coordinate 103 of JAISIB010000155.1, read as the reverse complement.
CTTCGGGCTGCCGCCCCATGGCCTCCATCGCGCCTTTCCCGATGTAACCAATGCCAAAACCTCCGCCGATCGCGGCCAGTCCGCAACCAATGGTTGCGCCTAA
>JAISIB010000118.1 GCA_031262265.1 Prevotellaceae bacterium | reverse complement strand
CGACGTACATCATATCATCAACCACTCGGAGTCCGTATTTTTGTTTACCGGCGACACCATCTGGGAGCATCTGGAAGAAGAAAAGATACCGGGCGTACGTGGCGTTTTCTCGCTGACGGACACGCGTTGCCTGCATCAACGCGACGGCGAAAACCTACAAAAGTTCATGAAGAACCTTGATCAGGAAATGGCTAACGCTTATCCGCACGGCTTTAAGCCGGCGGATATTTCATACGCCGACGTAGGGAACGAACAAGTCTTGGTGCTCAACTACACATCCGGCACGACGGGATTCAGCAAAGGCGTTATGTTGACCGGAAACAATCTGGCCGGCAACGTCACGTTCGGCATTCGCACAGGACTTCTGCGCCGCAGTGACCGCGTTCTGGCTTTTCTTCCGCTGGCGCATGCTTACGGTTGCGCATTCGACTTTTTAACCGGCACCGCCACGGGTACGCACATTACACTGCTCGGCAAACTTCCTTCGCCTAAGATTATTATGAAAGCCTTTGAGGAAGTGAAACCAACGTTAATTATTAGCGTTCCGCTCGTAATTGAAAAGGTGTACAAGAACGTCATCCTTCCATTAATCAATAAGCGGGTAATGAAATTGGCACTCAGTATTCCTTTATTGGACGCTAAGATATACAGCACGATACGTAAACGCCTCACAGACGCTATGGGCGGACATTTCAGACAAGTAATTATCGGCGGTGCCGCGTTGAATCCCGAAGTAGAAGAGTTCTTCTACCGCATAAAGTTCCCTTTCACCGTCGGCTACGGCATGACCGAGTGCGCGCCGCTCATTAGTTATGTACCTTTCAGCGAGTTCAAACCCACCTCATCCGGTCGGATACTGGACATTATGGAGGCGCGTATCGTCAGAGAAAAGCCGGAAGACAGCATCGGCGAGGTGCAAGTGCGCGGCGAAAACGTCATGGCCGGTTATTACAAGAACGAAGAAGCCACGCGCCAAGTATTTACGGAAGACGGCTGGCTTCGTACCGGTGATTTAGGTACTTTGGACGCAGAAAACTTTCTATACCTGCGCGGACGTAGCAAGACGATGATACTAACGGGTAGCGGGCAAAATATTTTTCCGGAGGAGATAGAAGCCAAACTAAACAACCTGCCGTTCGTACAAGAAAGTCTCGTCATCGAACGCAACAAGAAATTGGTCGCTTTGGTGTACGCCGATTACGAATCTCTTGACGCGCTCGGACTGAACGAAGAGGAAAGTCTGACAATCATCATGAATGAGAACCTAAAAACGCTGAATAGTCAAGTTGCCGCGTACGAACGCGTCAGCCGCATCCAACTTTATCCGACCGAGTTTGAGAAAACGCCTAAGAAGAGCATCAAGCGTTATTTGTACAACCAGATTATGGAAGAATAGCGGCTCGCGTAGCTACAAACTATACAAGAGGCACACCTCGCCGGTGTGTCTCTTGTTTTAAAGATACCTACTAATTACTGATGAAAAACCTATCTTAATCTTTGTCTAAGCTCTTATTTCAAGTATGCACCCGAGTGCATTACATGCTTATAGTCATTCACAAAGAAGCTCCTCATCTGCGTTAAGAACCAGTCTTTAATAGCATCCACATCAGAGCGGTAAGTCATTTCTACTTGCGCTAGCTCTTGCGGTTGACCGACTACTTCTTGTTGGAAATTCATGTTCGTCTTCATAACTCTTTGTTTTAGCGTTTATAATTGGTCTTAGTTTATACTTTCTTTTTGCTTTTTTTGTTTTGATGCTTCAAAAGTACAACCGTTTTCTATCCCCGACCATCCAAATACCAACACAGAAAGAGGGAAAAACTGACAAATGAACGTCAATAGGTAGTTTTTGAACGGGAGCAGGCGGTTCAATTGAATTCTTTCCTATCTTTGCCAAACATTATAAACCTCTTTAATACAATTTTATATGATTTCCAAACTGAAAGCCGGTATCATAGCCGGTACACTAATCTGCGCACTCGGCGCGTGTAGCCCCTCTACCGAACACACCTCAAACTCCGTCATTCCTATTGGCAAAGCATTGGATGCTCCCACTGAATTCGGGTTATCTGCTTTGGGCGATGAACTTACGTATATTCCGCTGGAAACATCGGATAGCGTACTGATCGGTAATAACCCGATAGCTCTCGTCGGTAAAGACTATATTGTAGTCAGCTCAGCCAACCAACCCATTTTCGTATTCGATAAAAACGGGAAATTCCTGAACCAGATCGGCCGCATCGGCGAAGGTCCCGACGAATACCAAGGCAATGCGCCGATGCAAGTTGACGATGAGAAGAAGATTATATATGTATATCGAGGAGCCGACAAATTACTCCGTTTCCAAACAGACGGAAGTTTTCTGGGTAGTATCACGTTGCAAGCGGAACACATGAACGTACCCTACGGAGATTTCATCGTCAACAATGATACCGTGTTGATGCATCAACATTTACGCTCCTCACCGACAACTCCTTATTTAGGATACTTCGACGGCCGCAGCGGTCAACTGATAGACACGATACCCTCCCTACTTTACGTCTCATTCCCCACAGACGTGGCCGGTATCCAATCAATGAGAGTTATGACTAATCCGAGCACCATTCTAATTGATTACGGTGGAGGCAAACAGCTCGTTCTCACCCTACAAAATCACAGTATCTGGGCATATAACGGTCACCGCTACCTGAAAGAAGAATATATTGATACCATATTTACCATACAAGGTACGCAATTGATACCGCGATATACTTTGGATTTGGGAGCATATACCTATCCGCTCGAAGAGCGCAATAATGGTGATTATAATACACGCGCATATATGGATCCCATGTATGAGAACGAAGCTACGATCTTCTTTCGATTACACACGAATCACTTCCCAAAACCATCGGCCGAACGCGTTCATTACAGCGGATATTACGACAAATCGTCCGGAGAGGCTCAGGTGATGAAAGGAGACACTATCTCAGACGATATTAATCGTTTTCTGCCGCTCCGCATACAAGGCGTGTCTACCGAAGGAGAGTTCTTCGGTTGGTTACAAGCCTTTGATGTAGTCGAACGCCGCAAAGAAATGCCACATCCGGCGTTGGCAAAAATCGACGAAGAGGACAATCCTGTGCTGGTAATCGTAGGTAGGAACAAGAAATAGGCCGCTACCGTTTTTCTACTCGTTCGGTATTAAAATAACAAAGAACCCGTCTCAGAATTTTGTTTTGAGACGGGTTCTTCTTATCACTTAATGCACGCGGGCTTATCTGTTCAGATCGGCAATCTATTAGTTGCTATACTAATCACCGGTGTAATAGCTAATAGTGATCGTCTTATCGTTATATTCCCAAACGCTTGTTGGAACGACAATTGGAATTGAATTCGCACTATTGTCGTCGAACCATGCTCGTATAGGAAAAATCGACACACCATCGCCCGGGTTATCGTAGCAGAATAAGACTCCCAAAGCCCTATTCTGAGAGATATCCAGCGAGGTGAGCTGATTGTAGTGGCATTCCAACCGAGCCAAAGCGGTATTCTTCGACACATCCAGCGACGTGAGTTGATTGTGTTGGCAGTACAAAACTTTCAAAGCGGTATTCTTCGACACATCCAGCGAGGTGAGCTGATTGTAGTGGCAGTACAAAACTTCCAAAGCGGTATTCTTCGACACATCCAGCGAGGTGAGCTGATTAAATACACAGTCTAAGGACGTCAAGCCTATAAAATACTCTATGCCGACCAAAGAAGCAATTTGCTCTCCATTTACGACGAGTTCTTGTGCATCATAATCAAACACACTTTCAACCAGAACATCGATACTCGTCACTTGTGCCGCCTCAGTGGGTGAGAGTTTGCCGTCGCCGTTTTCGTCCCAAGAGACCATTTGTTCCTGACAATAAGCTAAAAACACAGGGTCAGGGATGTACTCCGTCGTGAGTAGGTTGATTTCTTCCTCAATACCTTTATTCGGATCTACCACAAGGATGTACTTACGACCGTGGGAAATGGTGAAGCCATCGGCAGTGATGGTTTTTTCCTCATCGTCGATGGTTGCCGTGACGCTAATCTCACTGCCGGAGAGGTCGGACGGATTGACCATCATATAGAGTGCAGGAGTCGTCTTCTTGTCTTCGGTCAAATCCACCGGAGAGTTCAAATTCAGCGTTACCGCCGTACTTGCTGTGCCACCGGAGATTTCGTAGGCAACGTCCCCTGTAGATTGGACTTGCGACAAGTCTATCGTACCACCGCTAAAAGCCAGTCGTGTCCCGGAGGGAGCCTCCAACTCAATAGAGGAGAGGCTTCCCGTTCCCACGACCCTGAACTCCAACAGCGTAAAGGCGTGGTCAAAAGTGAGTTGTACCGAGCCACCGGACTCAATCCCTGTGAGTGGTCGAGCCACCATAAAGTCGAGCGTAGCGAGATGATCGCTATTGCCACCCGCACTTTGCGTTTGAGTAGCCGGAAGCGAGATGGGCACGGCCGTGTAGTCGAACGTTCCATCGTTGTACGGATAGTAGGCATAAAAACTATGTGCTCCCGTGCCCCAAAACAACTCTCCGTCGAAAGTAGAAGTTGCCGCACTGCTTGCCGCTGTGAGCGCACTGTTCGATGCTTCGGACTGAGGCGAGTATACGCCTATCTTGTCGCCCGCAACCCATTCCGTCGCAAAGCCGTTTAGGGAAGTGCGTGTCGCGGCGTCTTCTTGCGCTTGTGCCGTGACAGCGATTCGTGTTCCCTTGATGCCTTTCTGAGCTAACTCAGATGATTGTTCGCAACTCGTCAGTGCCAGCACACCCAACAAAGCGAACAT
>JAISIB010000090.1 GCA_031262265.1 Prevotellaceae bacterium | reverse complement strand
AAAAAGGGAATACCCATGAGCGTATGCGCCGTTGCAATGATAGATGTAGCGTCTTGCTTCAAGGAAGTGCGCCATTCATGCTCCGGTATGGCCAGCGTATGCGGAATATAGGCGCGTTTCCCGTCGGGATAGGCCACGTGGTAGAAATATCCGGAGACGCCCAACAAGCGAAAACGATTGCCGGCTACTACATCTCCCACTGTCTGCGAAGCTAATGTCGGCGCGGCATAGGCAAATCCGTAGTGCGCAGTCACAACGAGTTTTTCCGAACGATTCCACGCATCGTATTCGGCTTTGGTCATCGGCGTAACGCTGGTCGAATGCGTCCAACCGATATAGTTGTCCGGCGTTTGCAGGCGCAACCATCCATCACGTTGCAGCAAACGAACAGGCATCCCTAACAAGGCTTGCGTAACCATCTCGGAAGAGTAGTCAGCTGCCGAGCGTATATTGATAACCGAGAGATTCACTATGCCATAGACCTTGTCATTCAACGAACGAGCGTCAGGTAAGACCCGCAGACTATCCGTTACGGTATAACCTGCCTTTGCCAAATTCTCGGACAAGCTGACTTTGGCCTCCGTCGACGTAGTAACGCCCCGCAAGACGATATGATTTTTCCGGCCGGTAGTCAACGCCGTACCGCGCGTATCCAGTAAAGCTACGCGCTGGTCGGGCGTATATTGCGTACGTACTTCGTCGATAGCCGCAACCACTTGCTCAGGCAGTCGCTCACGGTCGATAGTTGCAGCAGGCGTACACGCCGCCACCAAACAAACGATAGGTAAGAAAAACGAATAGTGGATTCTCATATTGCTGTTATTGATTAAAGAAAGCGTAAACTCCTTCTGAGTAATATCTTATGTTCTCGGGAGCAAAATAAGCCTTTTTCCGTTGCTTTTCCAACACGTATGGACAGATTTAACGCTTTATCGGCAAAGTTTTTCGTTTATCAATTTCAAAAACGCAAAGTTTCGTTTCTTGCATCCACTCGACCGCGTAATTTTCCTCGTAAGATATTGTATTTTCCTCGTATGATTTTTCAACAAGCGGCTTAGATAAGAGACTCAGATACGGAGATAAAAAAACATCACTTGGCATCCATTTCCGCAATTTCCTTCAAAATCGACAAGGCCGTTTCCGCATTCGACACAGACTTGACGAGTAGCGAACGTTTACCGTGTTGTTCGCGCAAATCACACCGGCGGGGGTTGGCTACCATGTAGGCGATCAATTTACCGAAAGCAGCACTTTGGAAATAGGGGCTTTCGGCGTTTGAAACCAAGAAGAGTGACATGCGTCCGCCTTTGAGAACGACTTTTTCTATACCCAACCGCGCGGCTAACCGACGTAGCGGAACGATACGAAGCAGTTCCTCCGTCTCGGCAGGAATAGGACCGAAACGATCTTCCAGTCGCGAACGAAACGCATCGACCTCCGTGTCAAGCGTCAAACCGTCCAATTCGCGATACAGCAGCATGCGCTCGCCACTTCCGGATACATACGTGTCGGGAAGCAGTAATTCCAAATCGCTTTCAACGGTAGCTTCTGTCACAAATTGCTCGCCGCTGATCCGTTCGTTCTCGGCCCTCTCCGGCGTAGCGTACAATTCGGCAAACTCGTCCGTCTTTAATTCCTGTACGGCCTCCGTTAATATTTTTTGATAGGTTTCATAACCCAAATCGGCAATAAATCCGCTCTGTTCCGCACCCAGTAAATTTCCTGCGCCCCGTATGTCTAAATCTTGCATGGCTATGTGAATGCCGCTTCCCAAGTCGCTAAAATTCTCAATGGCCTGTAAACGGCGGCGAGATTCGGAGGTCAGCAATTGCAAAGGCGGCGCCAACAAATAACAAAAGGCTTTCTTGTTGCTACGCCCCACGCGTCCGCGCAATTGATGCAAGTCGCTCAATCCGAAGTTCTGCGCCTGATTAATAACAATCGTATTCGCGTTAGGAATATCAATGCCGTTTTCCACGATGGACGTAGATAAAAGCACATCGTAGTCATAGTTCACAAAATCCAGAATGACTTTTTCCAGATCTGCCGGTTCCATCTGTCCGTGACCAATCGCGACGCGCACATCCGGCACCAGTCGTTCTATCAAAGCCTTTAAGTCAGGTAGATTGGCTATGCGATTGTTTATAAAGAATACCTGTCCGTTGCGGCTCATCTCGAAGTTAATGGCATCCGCGATAATCTCCTCGCCAAACGTATGAAGCTCCGTCTGTATCGGGTAGCGGTTGGGCGGCGGCGTGGATATAATACTCAAATCCCGCGCGCCCATCAACGAAAACTGCAACGTACGCGGAATAGGAGTGGCGGTCATCGTCAGCGTATCTACGTTGACTTTCAACTGACGCAACTTTTCTTTCACGCTCACGCCGAATTTTTGTTCTTCATCCACGATTAATAATCCGAGATCCTTGAATCGTACGTCTTTACTTAATATACGATGTGTCCCTATCAGTATATTTACTTCTCCGGAAGCTACGTCGCAAATAATATTTTTGGCTTGCGTACCACTGCGGGCGCGGCTCAAATATTCCACCCGACAAGGGAATTCCTTCAAACGTTCGCTGAAAGTATGATAATGTTGGTAGGCAAGTACGGTCGTCGGCACAAGTACTGCCACTTGCTTATTGTCGGCTACCGCTTTGAAAGCCGCGCGTACGGCTATCTCTGTCTTTCCGAATCCTACGTCACCGCAGATAAGTCTGTCCATAGGCATCTCCCGTTCCATATCGTGCTTCACATCGGCAGTAGTCTTAGACTGGTCGGGCGTATCTTCGTACATAAAACTCGCTTCCAACTCATTTTGCATGAAACTATCCGGACTGAACGCAAAACCTTTCTCTTCGCGGCGAAGAGCATACAATTTAATCAAATCGCGCGCAATATCTTTGATCTTTGTCTTCGTACGTTCTTTCAGTTTCTCCCACGCTCCGGTACCTAATTTATTTAAGCGAGGTGACTCGCCCTCTTTGCCTTTGTACTTGGACACTTTATGGAGCGAATGAATGGAGACGAACACGACGTCATCGTTCTGAAAAATCAATTTCAATACTTCCTGCGTACTATCGCCGTTCGGGATACGCACCAATCCTCCGAACTTACCGACGCCATGGTCGGTGTGCACCACATAATCTCCGAACGTGAATTGATTAAGTTCCTTTAATGAGAGAGCTACTTTGCCCGAACGCGCCTTATCGCTGCGGAGCGTGTACTTATGATAGCGTCCGAATATCTGATGATCGGTAAATATGCAAACACTTAAAGCTGTGTCGGAAAAACCTTCGTGTAAGGTGCGGTTAACCGGCGTAAAAGAAATACGATCCCCTCTATCTTCGAAGATTGCGCGAATACGAGAAATTTGTTTTTCACTGTCGCTACATATATATAAGGTGTATCCTTTACTCAGATAATCCTTGAAAGTATCCGCTACCAAGTCGAAATTCTTCGGAAAAATGGGCTGCGTCAACGTATCAAAGCGTAAAACGGCGTCGGGCGTGCCGGTTGCTTGCGTCCCGAACTCTATACGTCG
>JAISIB010000086.1 GCA_031262265.1 Prevotellaceae bacterium | reverse complement strand
CCAACTCGACTACCAGCGGAAGAAACATAAATCGTTGCTTATTCAATTCGGAGATTTTCGCCGTGCTATAAAAGTTTTCAAACGAATTATGAAACTGAGACTCGTAGTCACCGTCTCGTCCGACCTGCACATAAGGTACGACGGTCGTATAATCCTTATCGAAACAATAGGCCACAGTCTCGTTCTGAATGGTAAAGGGGTTCTTACATTTCGTAACGAAGCGGTAAGCTACTCCGTCATCATACACGCGAAATTCCACGCTCCAATCCGGTCGAAAATTTAGCGTCAATAAGGTATATACATCTTCTATCTGATCTTTTCGGTAGAACGGCGACTTGATCACTTCGCTGACGCTACGCTTCGAAGAGTTACGCAGGCGCGGATTCTGACCCCAGATTTCTTTTTCACTGATAGCAAGCGCGATGGGCGAAGGAGCCAAGACTTGCTGCCCGTCGTGGTTAATACTATACGACAGGCGGTCGCCCACCGTGACATTCACCGTCAAGCGACCGTCGGGAGAGTTGGCTGTCAGTGTCTTTTGCGCCGACAACGTCAAGGCTCCGCAGGCAAATGCGAAGAGGAGGAACTTTCTCATTCTATCTGTTTGTTTCGAGTTATCTTTGTCTGTTTCGAGGTTCGTCTTTCCAGTCGTCCGTGCGGAACGGATACGCCGGCCATCCGCGCGAATTCTTCAACGTGCCGGGTTGATAGTTCTTAAATCCGTAGCGCACGGCCACCGGATTGGCGACGCGGCGACTGTACACGCTCACCGTCGGCCAATTGGCACTTACCTGCGCGGGATAGAATATTTTGTCAGGGCCGGCCACTTCGAAGCCTTCGATGTCCGTATCATAATAGAATCCTTGCGGCACATTGTCAAATTGTAGCATAACACGGTTGTCGCGTATCTCCATAGACTTGAATACGGGGCCACGATCTGCGATTCCTTGAATGCCGTACGTATTCACGGCGGCAGCGGCACCCAGTCGTTGACCTACTTCCTTCTTATGTCGCGGGTGAATGTCCATGGCTTCAAACGGTTCGACCAAATCATTGGTAGATACCATTAGGCTATTGGAGATAATCGACATGGATTTGTATTGTTCTTCGCGCAACAGCGCGCCGCTAATGCCTTGTCCGTAACCTGTATAAGGAGCTATCTCCACCGAATAGAACGGCAGTTCGCCCAATCCCCATTCGTTGCGCCAAATCTCTACCATCTTTGCCAACCGCAAAGCGTAGTCGGGACGCCCGATATTAGACTCGCCCTGATACCAAATGAATCCTTTGATCGTATAATTCTCGATCGGTTTCAGCATCCCGTTGTACATGATCATAGGTTGCATATATTCGGGCAATTCGCGGGAGTCCGGTCTTCCGGCCTGACTTAGATCTACGTCGGGATAGGTTTTCAGGATCCATTCCGGCATATATCCCTCTACCGTCGCACCGCCCCAGTTGCATTCGATAATACCGATCGGCACATTCAACAGTTCGGTCAGATAAGTAGCATAGAAGAAAGCGACCGCACTGAACATCGGCGCATTCGCGGGTTCGGAAGTCTTCCATTTTCCTTTGACGGTCTCTTGCGGAGTCAAAGCCGAAGTTCTCGGCACCTTCACGAAGCGTACCCCCTTGTACTTGCCCGACGTCGTAATAGCCTCTTCCGCTCCCACTACGGGCGAGCTAAAGAAACCGTCGAGCGGCATTTCCATGTTTGACTGACCGGATGCTACCCATACCTCACCGATCAGAATATTTTTCAAAGTGACCGACTCACTGCCGTCGGTAAAGGAAACCGTCTGCGGAGTAAACGTAGCGGCAGGTGTAGGTACCTGAATCAAAAACTTGCCGTCGTTAGCGGCTTTCACCGTAAATGTCTGTGCATTCCATGAGGCCTTCACGCTCACCGTCGAGCCGGCGGCGGCTTTACCCCATAGTTTTACTTGCGTATTCTGCTGCAAAACCATGTTGTCGCTCATGATTTCCGGCAATACTACTTTGGCTTGCAAAAATGCCGGTAGCACAAATAAGCAAGCAACACCTAATAAAAAGAATCTTTTCATAAGAATTGAATGTATTAATAATGGTATTCTAAATTTTCGGCACAGGACATACGTTTTCCTGCCTTGAAAATAAATTATCTGACTTTGAAAATAAATTTTCCGACTATCTGATTCCGCTCACTTACCGGTTTATCTCATCCTCTCGACCGAGTTCTTTTTTGATGATACGACCCCATTCTTTCACCGCACCGCGCGACCATGGTCCGCCGTCCGTTGCTTCGGGCGTCAGCATAGCCGATGTCTCGTTCTTATCCGCTATCGACCACGCACACCAACTCAAATCATTATCACGTATCCACTTCATCCAATTATCCCACTCCTCTTCGGCAATAGGCCCGTCGCCCGTTGCCTCCGTTCCCGCACATTCCGAGATAAACAACGGCAGTCCTCTGGAGATCGCATAGACACCTCGCTCGCGCAACTCTTCGTTGTGCGTGCCGGCATAGAAATGAAATGTGTAGATCAGATTGTCGTAGCCCGTAATCGGATCATCGGCTACGATGTGGATGTCTTGATCCCAGTGCGGACAGCCTACCAGAATGATCTGATTGGGATCGATAGCGCGTATCGTTCGTATCATTTCCTCCGAATACGCTTTAACGGCTTCCCACGTATCATCTACCGGTTCGTTATAGATTTCGTAAATGATGTTCGGATAGTCTTTGTACTTCGTAGCCACATCCGTGAAGAACTTCTTGGATTCTTCCAATTTGATATGGTGCGTATGCCAGTCCACGATAACATAGACGCCGTTAGCAATGGCTGCATCCACTACGTTGTACAAGCACTGCATCGCAACCTCAGGCTTATCAATATAACCATCGCGCGGCTCGACGCCGATAGAGGCTCTAACGACCGTACACCCCCAGTCTTCGGCCAATGTTTTCACGGCAGTGGCATTATAGAAGCGCGGCCAGTAATTGTGCCACCCGAAAGCTACGCCTTTCAGGCTCATGGTATTCCCTTGTGCGTCCACCAATCGGGAATCTTTCACGGATAATTGCCCATATTCTTCAACGGGCACGATTCGCTCGCTACATGCCGCGAGCATCCAAGCAAAACATAAAATAACAATCCCTTTTTTTGTCATAGTACAAATTATATAAGTTAAATCACGCACGAAAGTACGAAAAAGAAAACAAGTGAAGAAAATTTGTTCTATTTTTGTCTGAAATTCATTTGAAAGTATATTTAAAACCATGGCACAGTCCGTTATTGTTAATGAAATTACTCCCTTATCCGAGAGAGATTGCTTCTACATTGCCGATCGGCACAAAACGGAATTCACGTATCCGCTACACACGCATACCGAGTGTGAATTAAACTTTGTGGAACGGGGAAGCGGCGTACGTCGTATCGTCGGAGACTCCGTAGAAGTGATCGGAGATTACGACTTAGTGTTGATTACCAGTTCGCAGCTCGAACATGTCTGGGAGCAGAACGGATGCAAGTCGAAAGATATTCGCGAAATTACCATTCAATTCTCCGCCGAACAAATGCTTGGCGGATTACTCAACAAGACACAATTCAATAGCATTAACCACATGCTGACAAAGGCACGGTACGGGATCGTTTTCCCGCAGTCGGCGATTATGAAAGTATATAGCCAATTGGATACACTCGCCGCCGAAACGGAAGGATTTAGTTCATTTATCCGCTTCCTGACCATCTTATACGAATTATCGCAATATGATGCGCGCATACTATCCAGCTCCGCGTTCGCCCAAGTGGCTTTGCAAACAGACAGTCGCCGCATTCAAAAAGTACTCGAATACATAGACGCACATTATCAGGAAGAACTCCGAATGACCGACTTGGCTTTCGTCGCAGGTATGTCCTCGGCCGCATTCAGCCGTTTCTTCAAGATGCACACAGGCAAGAACGTGTCGGAACATCTAACGGATCAACGATTAGGATACGCCGCTCGCTTGTTAGTCGACACGAATATGCCCATTTGCCAGATATGTTATCAATGCGGATTCAGCAATATATCCAACTTCAACCGTATCTTTAAACGAAAACGTAAGATACAACCCAGCGTTTTCCGCGAAAATTATAGAAAGAAAAAGAAACTTGTGTAATTTTGCCGTACATTGGCGAATTAAGTATGAAACCATTCCGAATATCAGACCGTCTACACAGCTTTAGCTACGCATGGAAGGGCATCCGCCGCTTCGTCGGGCAAGAGCACAACGCTTGGATACATTGTATGGCAGTAGCGGCGGTGACTTGCGCCGGTTTCTGCTTCGGAATTACGCGTAGCGAATGGATCGCGGTCGTCTTCTGCTTCGGATTAGTACTGGCCGCCGAAGGTTTTAATTCTGCCATCGAACGAATAGTGGATTTGGTATCTCCCGAACGCTTGCCGTTGGCCGGAGAAATCAAGGACATCGCGGCCGGCAGCGTGTTGATTGCCGCCATCGCCGCCGCCATTATCGGAATCATTATCTTTCTACCCTATATACTCCTTTATATTAAGTAACGTATGGACCAAAGAAGCCTCGTAAGTATCACCGATTACAGCCGAGAAAAGATTCTCTACATGCTGGAAATGGCCGCGCAGTTTGAACGACAGCCGAATCGACACATATTGGACGGGAAGATCATTGCCACCCTGTTTTTTGAACCATCGACGCGCACCCGCCTTAGTTTTGAGACGGCGGCCAACCGCTTAGGAGCGAAAGTCATCGGATTCGCCGACCCGAAAGCGACCAGTTCGTCAAAAGGTGAAACGCTGAAAGATACCATTATCATGGTAAGCAACTATGCCGACGTCATCGTCATGCGTCATTATCTGGAAGGCGCGGCGCGTTATGCCAGCGAAGTATCGCCCGTACCGATCGTGAACGCCGGCGACGGAGCCAATCAGCATCCT
>JAISIB010000206.1 GCA_031262265.1 Prevotellaceae bacterium | reverse complement strand
ACTGACGGTTTCTTTTTCCAATGTGTCGCGGCGCATCATTTCCAACGTATTGTTTTCCAGATCACGGCCTCCCATCACCAAACGTACGGGTACGCCTTTCAGTTCGTAATCGGCAAACTTGAAACCGGGGCGTTTGTTGTCCGAATTGTCGTATTTGACGGTAATGCCACGCGCCCGCAATTCCTGCACGATGCCCTCTACCTTTTTATTAATAAGGGCGAGTTGCTCATCGTTCTTATAAATGGGGACGATAACCACCTGTATGGGCGCCAACGTAGGCGGCAATACCAACCCGTTGTCGTCCGAATGCGTCATAATCAGCGCGCCCATCAATCGCGTAGAGACGCCCCATGACGTAGCCCACACGTATTCCAGATTATTCTCCTTGTTGACGAACTGCACGTCGAAAGCTTTGGCAAAATTCTGCCCGAGGAAATGCGACGTGCCGCTTTGTAGGGCTTTACCGTCTTGCATCATTGCTTCTATCGTGTATGTTTCCAACGCGCCGGCGAATCGTTCGTTAGCGGATTTGATACCTTTGATAACCGGAATAGCCATATATTTTTCGGCGAACTCACCGTATAGATGCAAGATACGGAGTGCTTCTTCCTCGGCCTCTTCTCGGGTGGCGTGTGCCGTATGTCCTTCTTGCCACAAGAACTCCGCCGTGCGCAAGAATAGGCGCGTGCGCATTTCCCAGCGCATGACGTTTGCCCACTGATTGATGAGGAGAGGTAAGTCGCGGTATGAATTGATCCAATTCTTGTAAGTATTCCAGATGATAGTCTCAGACGTGGGGCGGATAATCAGTTCTTCTTCCAATTTGGCGTCCGGATCTACTACTACGCCGCCGTCGGGAGAGTTTTTCAGTCGATGATGCGTCACGACGGCGCACTCTTTGGCAAATCCTTCCACGTGCTCGGCCTCCCGACTGAGGAAAGACTTCGGAATCAGTAGCGGGAAATACGCATTGACGTGTCCCGTTGCTTTAAACATGTCGTCCAGTTGCCGCTGCATCTTTTCCCAGATCGCATATCCGTATGGTTTGATCACCATGCAGCCGCGCACGGCCGATTGTTCGGCCAGATCAGCCTTTACGACCAACTCATTGTACCATTGCGAATAGTTATCGCTACGTTTGGTCAGGTCTTTTAGTTCTTTCGCCATTAGTTCTTTGCTTAACCTTGTTTTCTTTCGAGGCGCAAAGGTAGGAATTTTTATTTCTTCTCCCTATTATTGATAATATCCAACGCGGCAGCTTCGTCTTTTTCCATGACGAGCACACGTTGGTCGTTCATCAAATGCGGGTAAATGGCGGCTACTTCGCCGTTGCCTATCATGGCTGCGATGCCGTTGCTTTCCAGTAAGCCTTTTACAAGCTCTGCTTCCCATTCCGATCCTCGATAGACTTCTATCAAGTCCATGTTTTCTTCTTTCTTCGTCATAATAAGTACGTTCATTAAGAGATTATGTCCTAACAACGAACAAAAGTAGGTAAAAAAGCGATAGAATAAGCCAAAAGAAATAAGAAAAAGAAATACTCAATCATCTGCGTCCCTTTTCCATCGCCGAGAATAAACGGCGTCGCCTTGCCGTTTCAACGAGTGGCTTTGTGAGCAAATTTAGCGAGTTAGTTGTTTAAACGAGCGGGTTAGTTATTTTCATAAGCGACTTTGTTATTTCATCCGCCCAGTCCGTTCAGTGGCTAAATGGAGTTTATATTTCGTGCACCTCGTAGAATCCGCAAAAAACGACGCTTTATCTTACGTCTACAAAGATAACATATTGATAAAGTTTCAGTCAAGTAAAAATGAAGAAGCTTGGTAAATATAGTACAATTGTACCATATTTTTACATCTTATGTCTTATGACTATTATCATCTATTAAAAAAGAACGTATCTTTGTACTATAATATTTAACCTCTAAATGACATGAACAACATTGCCGGAGATAACGAATGTCCGAAGGAAGTAAGTAACGAAAGACTACTCACGTGTATAAACGAGTTGTTGGATAGGATTGTCACCGTTGAAAAACGTCCCTGTTTCGTGCTATGTGTCACTCAAGATAAGTTGTATTATGTGAGCGACCACTTTTGGCTATTAGGCGAATCGGGAAACAGAACAAGCGCGTACAAAGATGGAGCATCTTATTTGCGGCGAATTTTTTCAACATCCGATTATCAAAGATTCGTGCGCTACTATCAAATAATAAGCGAGGACGTTCGGACTACGGACGTAGCGATGAACGATACTACATACTATTCTTTTGTCATGGAGACCAAGCACAATCATCTATTTCATTCGGATTACTCAACCTTCAAGCATTTTAAGGTATTTCCTGTCGTCTTCGGAGAGCGCGTACAAGGATTGTTTTACATACTGTCTCCCTCTATCGATAGAGTATTCACCGATCTGAATCAATCATCGCGCACTTGCTCGCTTACTCACACGAAAGATTTATTACGACATGAGCGGAAGAAACATCGCTACCAAGTTTACGATCTAACCGGCGATAGCTGGGGAAACAAACAGAAATATCCTCATCTTATCCATTCGCAGCGAGAACTTCTGTCGTATCTTAAATCGGGAAGAAGTGCTTCTTGGATAGCCAACATACAAGATACTACTTCCGGAAGCATACGTAATAGGCTCAACATCGTATACAGAAAATTGGGCGTCGCTAACATACAGGAAGCACTCTGCATCATAGACAACTTTCCGCTGGTATAAAAATCAGAAGAACGGACGGACGAAAAATAGGGAAGTATTTACGGGGATTATCAAAGCCGCTCGTTGAAATCACGCAGCCGCTCGTTTTGTTATCAAAGTCGGAAATTTCGGCAGGTTACGCGCTTGTGGCGACCTTTGATTTCGTTATACGTCGGACGACTATATCTATGGCAACACCCAGCACGGCGGCGGCGATGCCCAAGAGAACGTCGATGACATAGTGGTGGCAACTGTAAACGGCCGTCCACCAAATGCCGACCATCAGCACGAAGAGCGTGGCAAGCAAGGCGGGGTGCGTGCGCCGCATGAGTGCAAAGGCAAAAGCTACGGGCATGTAGGCGGCATGCAAAGAAGGTAGGGCAGCAAAGACGTTGGAGTTGTGTTGATAGAGCATGGCAAATATCGGTAGACCTACTAATTTGTCGAATCGCCCCAGGCCTGCTACGTTTCCCGTCGTGCTTAGTATCGGATCGAACCCGTGTTCGAGTACATACCAAGGCGGTGCGGCAGGATGAAGGTAATAACCGGCAAAACCGATCAGGTTTACTACTAAGAACGTCCACGCAAAATGGAAGTACAGACGCTTCTCCCCCTTAAAATAAAGGTAGAGCGCGAAACCGATCGGCACGGGAATCCACGTAAGATAGAACAATCCGGAGATAAGATCAAGGAAAGGAGAGTGATGCGCGGCGAAGTATTCGCATAACGTCAATAGTTGTCCGTCCGAGCAAATACCGAATAGTGCTTTCTCAGTCTCGTAGAGTCCGCGCGTATCTATGGGGTTGAACAAATAGTTAGGGAACCATCGCATACAATCGTAGATACCGGCAAAAACAAAGAACGGTAGCAACGCCATCACAAAGCGAAAGAGAGGTTTGTACTTATTCAGCATGCGTTTCCTCCTTGCGTTGCATGCTACGTCTGCTGCGGTTCAGACGTCCGATGGCGGTCAGGTTGGAAAGTAGGCCAACCAATGCCAAGACGCCTACGAATAACCACATAGACACGTAAGATTCGGTAATCCAGTAGGAGGATATGCCGCAAGCCAACGCACCGACGCCCGTCAGAACCACTCGTTCCGGTCGTTGCATCAGTCCGCCTTTGCATTCGACGCCTAAACCTTCGGCGCGCGCACGCACATAGCTGACCATGATACTGCCGACCAACGTTAAGAGAGTTATGAGTCCACCGATGAAGAGTTGATTGTACATAAAGTAATAGGTGATGGCCGAAAGGACGATGAGTTCGCTGTAACGATCAAGGACGGAATCGTACATAGCTCCGAACTTGGAAGACATTTTGCCTATGCGGGCGACTTGGCCGTCGAGCATATCGAAAAGACCGGCAAAGAGAATGACGAAACCTCCTGCCGTGATGTATCCGAGCCGGCCGGATTTATAGGCAGGTGCGCCGACGACGAAAAGCACGGCGGCACCGATGTTAAGAAGTAATCCGATGGTAGTCACCCCATTCGGCGTCACACCGCAACGGATAAGTAGTCGCACAAAAGGATCGATGATAAGATAAATAAGTTGCTGTGCCCGTTCTCTCGCTGTCATGTCGTTTCTTGTTTTAGTTGCCTGTTATTCGGCCGGTCGGCTTTTTCCTGCGGAAAAACTTCGGCTTCATCCTACGATTCTTATAGACGAAGTGACGATGCAGGTTGTAATTCCACAGAAAACCCACGAGCAAAGATACGATGATTTTCGGTATGATGAATATATCCGTAGGTAAATTGCTTATTTTCCTCAATCCTTCGGTAAGCACGTATGTTCCACCGGTATTTAAGCCGATACTGCCAATCCATACCAATGTATATTTGAGCGCGACGTGAATGGCTTTCAGATCTGTCGTGCGAAATACCCAACGATAGTTGATAACGGCATTGACGATACCACCGGTGATAGCACCTATCAATGTGGCATAAACGTAGTATATAGGAAAAAAGATAGCCAGCAGAATAGTTACGCCAAAGTCGCACAAGCTGGCAAACTGCGAGGAGAGTTGTGCGCGAAGAAAGGTAAAAACCGTTTCCCGCTTAGGTTTTGATATGCCGATGTTATGTCTCATAATCCGAAGACGCGTGCGAGTAATAATATAAATAGCCCGTACAGACCGGCGAATACGTCGTCAAACATAATACCAAAGCCGCTTGGCAACTGCTCCGCCTTGCGAATGCCGGCCGGCTTGTAGATGTCGAACAAACGAAACAGGATAAAGGCCGCGAGCACATACCAAAGGTTTCCTTCGACTACGCCGAGTAGCGTAATCCACATACCTACCATCTCATCGACGACTACTTTTTTAGGATCTTCTCCCCATATAGGAACCACGGCACTCGCCGACCAGATTCCTACCGCAGTAAATACGAGGATAAGTACACCGGTGATCAGTAGCAGCGTATCAAATGGGAAAAACAAAGAAAGTACGTACCATATCGCCACTGCAAGCAGCGATCCGGCCGTTCCGGGAGCTACCGGACAAAAGCCTGCGCCAAATCCTGTAGCTATGATCTTATGTAATAAAAGTTTCAATCAATATAATCCAAGGTTTCTTCGCCAATCATCTTACGAAGCGTATTTTTCAACTTCGTATATTGAATGAATAAGTCATGCTCGGGAATATGCTCAAAGTCGTGCATAGGACTCTTAAAATAGAAGGAAAGCCAATCTTGTATGCCGAACATTCCCGCACGTTGCGCCAAATCGGCAAATAATACGAGGTCGAGGCACAACGGTGCGGCGAGGATGGAATCTCGGCAAAGGAAATCCACTTTTAGCTGCATCGGATAGCCCATCCAACCGATGATATCTATATTATCCCAACCCTCTTTGTTGTCTTTGCGTGGCGGATAGTAATTGATGCGTACCTTGTGATAAATATTGCCGTACAATTCGGGATATAACTCGGGTTGCAAGATCGTATCTATCACGGAAAGTTTGCTCACTTCCTTTGTCTTGAACGAATCCGGGTCGTCCAGCACTTCACCGTCGCGGTTACCTAAAATATTCGTAGAGAACCAGCCGGCCAACCCTAACATCAGTCGTTTCAACATAGGCGAAAGTACGGTTTTGATCATCGTTTGTCCGGTTTTGTAGTCTTTGCCGCAGATTGCCACCTTTTTTTGTGCGGCTAACTCCCACATGGCGGGAATGTCGACACAGAGATTTGGTGCGCCCATAATGTACGGACAACCCTCGGAAATGGCGGCGTAAGCATAACACATGCTCGGCGAAATAGCGGCGCAGTCGTTGTCTTTCATAGCCTGCTCAAAGACGGCGAGCGACTGGTGAGCGGCACCCATAGGCAGGTAGACTTCCGTACTGGCCGACCAGAGTACGACGATTCGGTCGCATCCGTTGGCTTTTTTGAACTCTTGAATGTCCTTGCGCACGGCTTGCGCCAATTCCCAGCGTGTAGGTTCTTGTTTTATGTGCGTACCATGCAAACGTTTTACCCATTCCTGATCAAATACGGCAGGCATGGGGCGAATAGATTTCAGTTCGTCCTTTACCCCGTTTAGGTCTTTCTCATCCAGCACCTCTGCATGAATTGCTGCGGCATACGCGTCTTCGGCAAAAATATCCCATCCGCCGAATACGACGTCAGGCAATGCGGTCAGCGGGATAATGTCTTTAATCTTGGGGAATTTATTTTCTTCTCTCTTTCCTAAACGTATGGTGGCAAGCTGAGTCAGTGATCCGATAGGCTGCGCCAATCCTTTCCTGACAGCTAATGTCCCGGCTACGAATGTCGTCGAAACTGCTCCTCCAAGGCCTACTATGAGTACGCCTAACTTTCCCGTAGCAGGTTTGATAGTGTGTTCCATTTTCACTTTTACTTAAGGATTATATTAAATCGGATGCAAAATTAGTCATATCCGATCAAAAAGTTATTCTCTGCGTTCAAAAAATATTTAGATACTGCGAAAAAATAATATGCGCGTTCGTTAGAGACACAACAAACGCGCTTATTTTGCTTACTCGGCTTTATCCGGCAAGCGGACATAGAATGTGGTGCCTTTCCCCAATTCGCTTTCCAACCAGATACTACCGCGCAAACGCCCCACGATTGTCTGGCTGATGCTCAACCCCAGTCCTGTGCCTTGCGTAAAGCTATCTTCCTTATAGAAACGCTCAAAGACGCGCTTCTGCGCTTCCTCAGACATTCCCTTACCGGTATCTTGTACGAAGAACTGCACCCAGCCTTCTTCCTCCGTATAACCGAATTTGATGAAACCGTTCGCAGTGAACTTCACGGCATTGTTGATCAAGTTGTTTATGACTTGCTTCAAACGAACGTTGTCGGTAATGATCGTTTTATCGCTGTTCGTGGGAGTTTCTTTGATCAACTGTACGCCTTCCGGCATGTTGAGCACTTGTGAATCGTAGATCTCCTGCATGATAATGGGCAAGTAATAAGGAGCCAGATGGAAATCCAACGCCGAAGATTCGATACGGGACAAGTCGAGGATGTCGTTGATCAATACCAGTAGCATGCTACAATTTTTGTTGATGGTTTCGATAAACTGCTCTACCTCTTCTTCACTAAATATCTTGTAGTCTTTCAGAATATCAGAGAATCCTACGATAGAGTTGAGTGGCGTACGAATTTCGTGGCTCATGTTGGCCAAGAAAGCGGATTTCAGGCGGTCGGCCTCCATAGCTTTGTCACGCGCATCGGCCAAAGCGTCCTCCGCATCCTTGAATCGTTGCACGCTCTGCCCGATACCGAGCAGCAGGATACTATCGTCTTCCATTGCTGCGGGTTGTACGACCAATTGACACTCCATCCATTCATAAACTCCCTGCGCATTTTTCATACGATAGATAATATCTCCTCGATCTGCCTTTCCGGTCAACATAGCAATAAAGGCTTCGTCTCCTGCGGGTAAATCATCTGGATGCACCTTCTCGGAGTATTGTTGCTGAGTGACGGTGGTACTCGCATATCCCATGCGCTCGCAGAAACTTGCCGGCCAAGTAAACGTCATAGTCTTGGGGTCGAATGTATGCGGATATATTTGATTTACGTCAACCGCCAGATTAAACATCCGTTTGTCCCTCGTTTCTTCCGAAACATTACGGAATGTGAGTACGATACCCGTTTGTTGTCCGCGCACGAAAACCGGAACGATGTCTCCCGCTATGGGAAAATAGTTTTTTGTCAGGCGGTTGCGCATGTATGAATTGTCGGGAATGTCAATAGAACGGCCGGTCTCTGCCACGTCCTTCAACATATCTATCAAAATCTCTTTCTGCTCGTGATAAATGTGGCTCTGCGAGCCGGCGTTCAAGCCTTCAAAGGGACGTTCGGTGTCGCTGGTTTCAACGGTTTCCTTTACACCGAGCATTTGCTGCGCCGCACGATTGAGGAACGTGATACGTAAATGGGTATCATACGTGACGATTCCTTCACTGATGGAGTGGAAGATGTTATCAAACTCATTGCGTTGCTCCACCAAGTGATTTTGAACGAGCAGACGCATCTGCGTTTGCGTACGTTTGCGTGCTTCGAGCCGATTCCGGTGAATTAGGAAAACAATGAGGGACAATAACAAACTGAGCACTACTATATAAAATGCCATGATATACTTGCCGTATTTTTCCGAGAAACTTTGGCGGAGTATGACAGAGTCTGCCGGTAATTTGTCTTGCGGATAACGGAAGAACTTCAATTGGGCGTTGTCGTAGAACGGCTTTTCGTCGCTAACGGCCATGGGGATAGAGCTTATCGACTGTCCGTTCAGAATGTCGGCGGCGATGTGCGCAGCTTTACGCGCATCTTCGTGCATATCCGGAGAGAGCGAAAGGAATGCGCCTTGCGACATAGCCATCGCACTGACCGCGAAAGTAGGAAAACGGGTTACCTTGGCTACGGATGACATGAAGACGCCCCAATAGGGAACGATCATTAGGTTTTCATGCGCATTCGTCGCCAATTGCATACGGCCGACGATTACCGTCATCGGGTCGTTGGTCACATCGTACTGCCGAATCGTATACGCAGGGTTCTCTCGTACGAAAGGCTCCCATGCGTTCATGAACTCGTTGATGGAGCGGCGTCCCAGTATATTATCTTCGCTCAGCAGATAAATGTTTTTTCTATCCGGGAACACTTGCTTGGCTGTTTTCAATAGCTCGTCGAAACGGTGCGGAGACTCCAATCCCGTCATCTTCGGGAATTTACTCATCAGTTGCGCATTCGGATATTCTACGCCAAAGTACACGACGGGAACCTGATACGGCAACGAATCGCCGCACGCCATGAGTGAGTAGAGAGCCTCGTCGTTGGAAGTGATAATCAAGTCTATGTCTTTGGCGGCCGCCCGACGTAGTTTGAGGCGCATCATAGCTTCTTCGCCTTCCGCTGCCCAAAACCAACTGTTCAGGAATTCTACGTGTAAATTGACACGAATTTGTTTGTCGGCGAACCCTTGTTTGATGCCTTCCTCCATGGTTGCGCTCCAAAAGTCCGTATAGTTGTAAGATTGGATGTATAGGACGTTGAAGGTAGGCTGTCTGTCGCCGGCCGACGCCATAGAGGCGCACAACATAGCGAGGGCAAAAACGCAGAGGCGAACGGTGCTCGTTTTCATAACTGACAGGGTATTTTATCGATTCGCGCTTGGTGACGTCCGCCTTCAAAGGTGGCGTTAAAATAAGCGTCTACAATCAGTCCGGCCACATAGGGAGTTACGAAACGACCGGGCAATACTAGAATATTGGCATCGTTGTGTCGTTTGGCAAGTGACGCCAATTCGGGCATCCAGCAAAGGGCAGCCCGAATATGCTGGTGTTTATTGAGCGTCATATTGATTCCATTGCCGCTTCCGCAGAAAGCAATTCCGCATGCACACTCGCCGGTTTCGATAGCAAGTGCCAATGGATGCGCAAAATCGGCGTAATCACAACTTATCTCGCTGTGTGTACCGAAATCTTTGATAGTTAGTTTCCTATCGGTCAAGATATGCTTGACATGTTCTTTCAGCTCAAATCCCGCATGGTCTGCAGCCAGTCCAACGTCATATTTCATAAGGTTTCTATATCGTAAAAAGATTGAATGCGGTGCAAATGTATAAAATAAACGGGTTTGTAGTTGATTAACGCCTGAAAAAGTGTTATTTTCTTGGTAGAGGGTGCTAATAAGAAAGCCGGAAAGCAAATTTTCCGGCTTTGAAAACAAAATATCTTACGAGCTTAATTTGTTTTTCGGCTTTGATAATTTCGTGAAATACGGGGGTGTTGAAAATACGACGGATGTTATCCGCCTATCAACGTTTTGAGTTCGTCGCTCGAAACGTTTTTGGCTACGATAATGCCGTCGGCATCCAATAAATAGTTGCCGAAACCGCGATTGAGACGGTATGTTTTGTAGAGCGAAGAGTGCGTGCCCGCCGTGTCAAGGTAGCAAGCGTGCGCTGTGAGCCGATCGTTGCGAACGGTCTCGTTGAAAATGGAACGATAATCATCGAAGGAAACGGAAACGACTTCCAATGCGGTAGGCAGGTCGTTTGTTATGAAATTTAGACCCGCGTTGCGTGCGCGGGATGGAGCATCGTAAGTTGCCCAGAAACTGAGTAAAACGTATTTTCCACGTAAATCGGAAAGTTCCATCGGACGGTCGGCGGTCGACTGTGCGGCTTCGATTAGAAAATCGGGAGCCTTGTCACCCACGCTTAGTCCGGTAGTGGAAACGCCTTTGGGGATATAAGAAGTAAAAGAACTGACAAAAATAATTGCTATAATCCATTTTACATAATACTTCATGCAGTGAAATTTTAGTGAATACTTGGCGCGCCTTCTGGCATGCCTTTATCTGCAAAACGGCTGCAAAGGTAGGGACTCTTGGGGGTAAAAGATACAATACTATTACAATTGTTAATATTAAAGCGGCTAATTTTGTGTTATTTAGCACAAAACGAGCATAAAATGCGCACTTATGGCGTTTTTTAATAGTACCTTTGCCACTTGTTAAGACAGTGATGTATGAAGTTTACCGAATTGGATTTAGATGATAGCTTGTTGGAAGCATTGGATGCGATGCGTTTCGACGAGTGTACGCCGATACAAGAAAAAGCGATTCCGCTGATTGCGGAAGGTAAGGATGTGATTGCCGTAGCTCAGACGGGTACCGGCAAGACAGCGGCATTTCTTGTACCAATCTTGCAGCGGCTGGCGCGCGGTAGCTATCCCGAGGATGCTATTAATTGTATCATAATGGCTCCGACGCGTGAGTTAGCGCAACAAATAGACCAGCAAATGGAGGGTTTCTCGTATTTTATGCCGGCTTCCAGCGTAGCTGTGTATGGCGGCAACGACGGTATTTTGTTCGAGCAGCAGAAAAAAGGCCTAATGCTCGGTGCGGATGTTGTAATAGCTACACCCGGTCGTCTTTTGGCGCACCTTAGTTTAGGATACGTTGATCTGTCGCGCGTTTCTTTCTTTGTGTTGGACGAAGCAGACCGTATGCTCGACATGGGGTTCTACGATGATATTATGCAAATCGTAAAACAGCTGCCGAACGAACGGCAAACGGTTATGTTCTCAGCCACGATGCCCGATAAGATTCAGCAGTTAGCGCAGCATATCCTTCACGAGCCTGTCGAGATTAAGTTGGCCGTATCGCGGCCGGCAGATAAAATATTGCAGGCGGCCTATATCTGTTACGAAAATCAGAAATTACGAATCATTCAACATCTGTTCTCCGAAGAAGTGCCCGACCGCGTGATTATCTTTGCTTCGTCGAAATTGAAAGTAAAAGAGGTCACGAAAGCGTTGAAGACCTTGAAACTGAACGTCGGTGAGATGCATTCCGATTTAGACCAGCCGCAACGCGAAGCGGTCATGCACGAATTTAAAGCCGGCCGCATCAATATTTTAGTAGCGACGAATATTGTGGCGCGCGGCATTGATATAGACGACATCCGGTTGGTTATCAATTACGACGTGCCCCGTGATAGCGAAGATTACGTCCATAGAATCGGACGAACGGCGCGTGCCAACCACGAAGGGGTGGCTATTACATTCGTCAATGAGAAGGAGCAAACTTCCTTTAAGCAGATTGAAGATTTCATAGGAAAAGCGGTCTATAAGATTCCGCTTCCCGAAGAATTGGGCGAGGCTCCGGCTTATAAGCCGCGTTCACGTTCGCATGAGACAACCGGACGCGGGCGAGACGGCAATCGAAGAGGCGGTCGCCAAGGAGGTCATTCCAAGGGAATGGGACGAGGTAAGTCGTTCAGAAATTAATCTTTTGAAGAATCTTTTCGGTAGCACCGGCATTATCGGTCACATAGTGTCCGGCGCATTCGCCCGCGTCTTTGAGAAACTCCGGCTCGGCAACGAATCGGTTAAGTAATTCATAAAGTTCCGTTCCGCTTTTGATAGCGAACGCACCGCCTTGCTCCATCAGCTGCGTAGCTTCCAGAAATTTCCCGTGTTTAGGCCCAAAGATGACCGGTATGTTGTAAACGGCCGCTTCCAGTGTATTATGTATGCCGTCGCCGAAGCCGCCGCCGATATATGCGATGGCACCGTATCGATAAATGGAGGAAAGCAAGCCGAAACAGTCGATAATCAAGCAATCAGCCTTGCGAATATTCTTTTCCGTGGCCTTACTGTAACGCACGTACGGACGTTCCAGCTTATCTATTATTTCTACTAAGTGGTTCTCGCTGATTACATGCGGTGCGATAATAAGTTTTATTTCCGGATGCGTATTGAAATACGGAATAAAAAGATCTTCGTCGGGCGTCCACGAACTACCGGCGACCAATGTTCGTGCGCCGTTCTGGAATTGCTCTACCAACGGCAGCGGTTTGGCTGCTTCCTTGATTTGTAGTACGCGGTCAAATCGCGTATCTCCGACGACGGTCGTTTTTGTGATACCCACCGTTGCCAGATACCGCTTGGATAACTCGTTTTGCACAAATAGGTGGTCGAAATCGTGCAGTACTTTTCGGAATAAGCTACCGTACCAGCGGAAAAAGATTTGGTCGCTACGGAAAATGGATGAGATACTATACGCGGGGATACAGCGGTGATTCAATTCGTCGAGGTAGTTTTTCCAAAATTCATATTTGATAAAGAAAGCCATGCAGGGACGGGCGACATCCAGAAACTTCTTCACGTTGCGTGGCTTGTCGAACGGCAAGTAGCAGACGATGTCCGCATCCCGATAATCTTTGCGTACTTCATATCCCGACGGCGAAAAGAAAGTAAGCAGGATTCGGTAGTGTGGGTATAAGGCGCGAATGCGTTCGATAAGCGGGCGTCCCTGTTCAAACTCCCCCAAAGAGGCTGCATGAAACCAGATATACGGCATATCTTTTTCGCGCTGTTGACGAATCAATCGATAAACCACCCAATGGCCTTTCATCATTTTGCGCGGTTTGCGGCTAAATGGTGCCATCAAGTGCACGGCTACGTCGTAAAGGTAGATGCCTATATTATATAAGATACTCATGATTTCCATCTATCAATGGCGTATTGTAATCGCACCAGTGTTTCCGCTTTTCCCAAAGCTTCCATTAAATCGAATATACCCGGCCCTTTCAATTCGCCGACCAAAGCCAAACGAAGTGCTTTCATCAGGTTGCCGAAATGGAGATCACCGAATATATCCGTATGAAACAGCGCATCAAGCGGCTCTACTTTCCATTGCGACGGCTGAACGGCAGTTAATACGCGCGTCAACTCCTGTAAGTACTCCACCAGATGCTCGTCTTTTCGTAGTTTGTCAAGTGCTTTCTCATCGTAGGTTTGCGGAGCGATAAAGAAGAATGCGGCGATATCCCATAACTCGGGAACAAAATTCACGCGGTCTTTCATCAGCCGAACGGTCGTCGTCACTTGCTCAAACGGGGCTTGTACGCCGTGTTCCCGCAATACGGGCACGAACATACGCGCGATTTCCTCGTCCGAATTGTGCAATATGTACTGATGATTGAACCAAATTCCTTTTTTGTAGTCGAATTTGGCGCCTGATTTGCTGCAATGCTCCAAACTAAACAGTGAAATCAACTCATCCAAGCTATATATCTCTTCTTCACCACCCGGATTCCATCCTAAGAAAGCCAGAAAATTGATGACCGCAGCCGGTAAATAACCTTTCTCACGATAACCGGATGAAATCTCGCCCGTTTTTGGATCTGTCCATTGCAGCGGAAATACCGGAAAGCCTAACCTGTCACCATCACGTTTGCTTAGTTTGCCGTTTCCTTCGGGTTTCAGTAGAAGAGGTAAGTGGGCAAATTGCGGCATCTCGGTTTCCCATCCCAACGCGCGGTAGAGCAAGACGTGCAGCGGAGCCGACGGCAACCATTCTTCGCCGCGAATGACATGCGAGATACGCATCAAATGGTCGTCTACGATATTCGCGAGATGATAAGTCGGCAGTTCGTCGGCAGATTTGTAGAGCACTTTATCGTCTATAATGGACGAATTGACGTGAACTTCGCCGCGAATCAAATCATGTACCGTCACGTCTTGATTAGGCTCTACTTTCAAACGTACAGTGTATTTCCTTTGTTGTTTTAGTTGGCAGATTTCCGCCTCCGAAAGCGTCAGCGAATTGCACATTCCGTCCCGCGTCGATGCGTCATATTGGAAATTGGGATATTCTTTGCGCTTGGCTTCCAATTCTTCGGGCGTATCGAAAGCATAATACGCCTTTCCTTTGTCCAGCAGTTGCTTGACGTATTTTTGGTAAATCTCGCGACGTTCCGATTGACGATACGGGCCATATTCCCCTTGGTCGGTGCCGATACCTTCATCGAACGTAATACCTAACCAGCGGAACGCTTCCACTATATATGCTTCGGCACCGGAAACGAAGCGTGCCGAATCCGTGTCTTCTATTCGGAGTATGAGTTTGCCCTGATGTTTGCGAGCGAAAAGATAGTTATAAAGAGCGGTGCGCACACCGCCGATATGTAGCGGCCCTGTGGGACTGGGAGCAAAGCGCACTCTCACCTGTTGGTCTGTCATCGTTTCTGACTTTTACTGTAAAACGCGCAAAAGTAAGCCTTTTTTCCCGATAGTATTATTTTTTTTCGTACTTTTCGCGAAAATTCTACGATGATGCAACTGTTTAGACACTATGTAGAGCGTCGCTCGTTGCGCGAACTCTTGTTGAAATCGCTGCTATTTACAGCTACCGTGGCGTTTATCGCCTATTTCCTGCCGCGCGACGGCGAGTTTAGTTATCATTTCGAGTTGAATAAGCCTTGGCAGTACGGACAACTGATGGCAACTTTCGACTTCCCGATCTATAAGGACGAGGCCGTTGTCAAACACGAGCGCGATAGTTTGGTATCTGCCTTTCAACCCTATTACGACTTGGACATAAGTATTCAGAAAGAAGCGATCGACCGATTCCGCGCCGATTATAACAGGCTGTAC